>NZ_JBHIND010000081.1:0-85398 GCF_042194695.1 Bartonella sp. CM86QHHN | reverse complement strand
AAAAATTTTTTGTTATGTACAATTGCTGGAACTTTGATTTTTTCTCATTTCGGTTCAACTTATGCAAATACATCAGCTCCTACAATGGTTATGGCTCGTGCGGATAAAGCAGGAGAAGAAAAAACCTTTAATAACGTTTTTATCCGCAGCGCATATACAACAGTGGTTGCTGATGACAAAGCCTTTATCACCATTACAAATTCAACAATGCGTTCAGACTCAAATTTATTTACCGCAACAACAGGTGGACGTATTCATGCTAAAAAAACTGTAGGAAAATCAAATTCCCGTGGTTTAGAAATTTCAAACGGCATCATCCATATTGAAGATTCAATCATAAATGTTTCCGGACATCACAAAAGTCGTGGTATCCTTTTTGATTACATCCCAAGTTCCCAAGTAAAAGAGGGCGAAAAAGTTATCAATAAAGCAATTCTTACCAACACAAAACTTCTTGTTGAAAATGGTATTGGTATTCTAGGACCAGATTATGCAAAATCTGTTGCTGAGGTAGAACTTAAAAGTTCAGAAATTCGTTCTGATATATTATTAAAAAATAAAATCCCAGAAAACTCAAAAGATATCGATCCTCGCACTTTTATATTAAGCGCTGACAATTCGATTATAGAAGGACGAGCAAAGACTTTACCTCAAAATACAACGATTTTTACTCTCAACAATAACAGCAAGTGGTCCCTAAAGATTAGTCAATTTGAAGTAGACAAAGAATTTGACAGCTCTAAAGGATACTTGCTCACTGATATTAAACAACGTGCACAGTCTATTGTCTCAGTATTGAACCTTAATAATAGCTCTATTATATTTAATGCGCCGCATAAACTAGCAGACAATCAATATCAAACCTTGCATGTGGGAAAACAGCCAACAGCTGAAGCTGCGAAAGCAGAGCAAAACAGAAGCTCCGATGCAACAACGGTTTACAATGCATTGGGCAACGCAAGGATTTACTTTAATACCGAATGGAGTAATGGTCTTATAAAAGAACAACAAAAAACTGACCGTGTTCTCGTTCATGGTAATGTCTCAGGCACCACAACGATCTATTTCAACAATCTTTCAAAGCGTGCAGAACCATTCGATAATGATGAAGTTTCAATTCCTTTGAATGCGCGTGGTCTCTCACTTGTTCAGGTGTCTGGAAAAGCAGAGGAAGCCGCCTTCACGCTGGCAAATGGCTACACTACAATGGGTGGATTGCCCTATAAATATGTATTAAATGGCTATGGACCAACATCCAGCCGTGGGAGAGCTGACAAACAGCAAAGTCTCTTGCAAGAAAGTGAAGAGTTTTGGGATTTCCGTCTACAAAATGCGACTCTTGATGATGAAGGAAAAATCAAAGCTCTTGTTCCTCAAATGGCAAGCTATTTGGTTATGCATAATGCAATATTCTCCTCTGGCTTGGCTGATATAAACAATCAAAATACACTGTTAGATAATATGCACTCAACAGTTTTTGGATTAGAAGGTCATAAACAAAAAGGGATATTTTTATCGACTTATGGCAACAAGATGACGTTATCTTCCAGCCGTAGTCCATTGGAATATGGTTATGGTGCTAATGTTCACTATGCTGCTATACAAGCAGGCATGACATTAACAACGTTAGAAAATCAAAATATAACCGCGAATCTTGGTCTTTTAGGCACATATGGAAAGCTCGCTTTTACGCCAAAGGACATGGAAGGTTCTGACAAAAGCATATTGGATAAATGGTCCTTTACGGTATATGGGAATCTCCACCATGACAATGGTCTCTATATTAATGCACTTTTCTCCTACGGCATTTTAAACGGACATATTACAACAGCCCTTATCGGCAACACCACAGAATTAAACAATACGGATACATTAAATATATCAGCTACCGTTGGACAAAAACTAGCAACTGGTGTTGAAGGGTTGTCTTTTGAACCACAAGCACAACTTATTTATCAACATATTGCCTTTGGCACTCTTTCAGATATTGATGGCTTCCAAGTTAATATAAAGCCCCCTTATCAATGGTTGGTCCGTATTGGAGGGCGTTTAACAAAAACAATGCTTCCTATTGAAAAAGATCGTGTTCTTTCTTTTTATGGTAAATTGAATGTCATCAAAGCTTTTGGTGAGGAGCGCACTATCGATGTTATGGAATCTTTCCATCTCGATTCTATGGGCTCTTCCCTTGAAGGTGGGCTTGGCATTAACGCGCAGCTTTCTAAAAATATCGCACTTCATGCTGACGTTAATTACCAACATAAACTTCAAAAAGCTGGGTTCTCTGGAATTAATTTTTCCGGAGGAATGCGTTATCGCTTTTAGAAATCTTAGCTCTCTATTTTGACGCATAAGCAGCGCTGAGATGAAAACAGTGCTGCTTAACTACATTACAAAAAACCGTAATGTGTCAAAAAGTGGTTCATTTTTAGCAAAATAAAGAAAATATCTTAAGGAACATCTCTATGCATAAGAATCTTTTGTTATGTACAGCCGCTTGTGCTTTATTTTTTTCTTCTTTTAATTTCACATCTACCAGCACCGCCTCTGCTCTAAGCCCCCAGGAACGCCATGCCATTGAAGGGATTATGAAATTACCTGAACAATATCGCCATGCCATTGATTTAATAAACACACCAACACAAGCAGAAAAGAATCTTGAGAAGATAGCCTCTGGCGCCATGATGGAAGATAATGCGCACTTCAACCAAGCACTTGAAAATCATATGGATCGTGTAAGAGATACGATTAACAGCTCTTTTGCAGGTGCAGGTCGTTATGGTTCTGGTGCTCATATAAACGTGGTGAACCGTGAAATGGATAATATACGTGCCCAAGCCATGGCAAACAAACACCATCAAGATATGCAAATCATGATGCAAGCCAGAGCAAAACTTGAACAATTACGTCAGAATCGATTAAAAACAAGAGAAAATTTATTACGTGGCTACGACAAAGCAGTTTCCGATGCCGTAAAGGCGGCAGCAATCCTTGAAGCTGATAACCAACAGCGTGTTAATGCTGCACACCAACAATGGGTAAGCCAAGACAATCGTGATTGGCACAAACTGCAAAATACAGCAGAAATATTACATAAGGCGGCACAAGTGGATACTGCCTTACAAGGACAAAACAAAGAACTTTCTGATGCTTTACGCAAAGCAGTATTAGAGACTTTGAACGCGGATGGAATAACCAACGTGGAGAGAAAAGAAAAAACATCCCCTCCTCCAAAGAGCACTTCATCCACAAGAACAAAGCATGGAATTACACGGCCTACAATAAATGAAAATTCGCAATCTGATATTGATCCCCAAACAAACACCACTTCCTCGGAATCAAAAACAACTCTTAATACATCAGCAAAAGCGCATATGAATTTGCTCCCAAAGGTTGGAAATACTGCTACCGCGGCTACAGAGAGCACCTCTAAACTTACAGATGATGATAAAGCAACTGCAACTTCTACTTCTCTTAATGGGACAGCAAAAAGCACAATTCTTACACCACAAGAAGAAAGCTCTTTAGTCATGCCTATCGCGATGTTTGCTGTTGGGTTTAGTGATGTCAACAATCAAAATATCTTGTTAGACAATATGCAAATAACAATGTTTGAACCCAAAGATCATCCAGAGAGAGGCGTTTTCTTATCCTCTTATGGCAATAAAAGCACCTTTTCTTCTAAGGTTCAAGCAAAACAAGATGGTATCCAAGCAGATATTCGCTATGCTGCATTGCAAGCAGGAGCAACACTAATAGCGCTAAAAGATCAAAATATCAGCAGCAACTTTGGTCTTTTCGGAACATATGGGAAATTGTCTTTTACTCCTAAAAACAAGGAGAGCTTTCAAAAAAATATGTTTGATAAATGGTCACTCACCGCATATGGAAATATTCAGCATGACAGTGGCATCTATGCAAGTGCCTTTCTCTCTTATGGAATTTTCAAAGAAAATCACGCTACAGCTCTCATCAAACATACCTCAAAAGTGAAGAATAGTAAAACATTAGGAGCCGCTGCAACTGTTGGTCAAAAACTGTCAACCAGTTTTGAAGGTGTAATCCTAGAACCGCAAGCACAACTTGTTTATCAACGTCTCATGCTTGGTTCTTTATCAGATAAGAGCTCTTTCTCAGATGACGATAACTCTAAAATAGACATAAGCAAACCTCATCAATGGTTGCTCCGTATTGGTGGACGTTTGACACAAAACAAAGGCCATGCCCTTTCCTTCTACGGAAAACTGAACATGATCAAAACTTTTAGTGAAAACTTTTCGCTTGCTGCTATGGAATCTTTAATTGAAGGTGGTTTTGGTATTCAGGCGCACTTATCGCAAAATATAGAGCTTCATAGTGATATCAGCTATCAACATAAATTCAAAAAAGCTGGCATCTCTGCAATAAATATTGCCGCTGGAATGCGCTATCACTTTTAAAAATACTTGTATTCCTATCTTGAAATATAACGCGCTCTCATTATGTTTCGTTTTGTCTCTTACAAAAGAGACATAATGAGGCCAAAGTTTTATTTTTTATGAGAGAGGGGAGAAATATTTTAGGAATACATCCATATGAAAAAAAGCTTCTTACTATACACAGTTTCTGGAGTTCTGTTTTGTTCTTTCACCAGTATGTCTTATGCTATTCATAGTACAAATCCATCAACAACGATAGATTCTTCTTCTCTACAACCTGCTCGTGTCAAGTCACAAATAAATCTATCCGGAGTTTTTGATCCGTATAAAGATCTATATGATGGAATCGGACAAGTTATGCCATCATATCCATCTTCAACCCCTAATGGCCTCCTTCCCCCTACAGCACCTAGCTCCACAAGAACGAGCGCAAGCCCTATTTCTACAGGAAGTAAACTTACAACGCCTACTTCTACAAGCACTCTACCTCCCAAAACACAACTTGAAGGAAATTCAGCTGGAAATATAATTTCTTCTTCAAAACAAAACTCTGATCTTAGTCAAGGAAGTACACAAACACCAAAGACTAAAGTTACAGAAGGTGTACAATCTAACCCTACAACACAAAACACTCCTATTATACAATCTTCAACAACAGGAATGGAAGCAAAATCTAGAAGACGTTCAGGGGCGCCCTCCTCTTCTGCAGACTCTTCCAGCGAAAAAACACTATCGAATTCTGCTGTGTCTTCACAGCCAGAACCTACACAACCTTCACCGAATTTACAACCAGCACTTACAAAGTCTGAACCTACAAGAACGGAACCTACAAAACCAACAACAGAGCAAATACCAACATCTAATGAACCAGAACTCGCACAGCCAATATCTTTAAGAGTAGAAACTGAAAAACCAACATTACTGGTACCACCAAAATCTGCAAAACCAGCGCCAGTGCAATCTTCATCTGCACAAAAAATATCTGAAAAATCAGAGATTGAAAAACCAATATCACCAATAAAACAACCTGAAAAGTCTACACAAATTGAGGATATAAGCGCTGGAGTTGAAGCTAAAAACGGTAAGATCATAACGCTACATAACAAAAAAATTCAAGACAATGGTTTTGCTGTACATGCAGAGGGAAATAATTCAAAAGTCAACATGATAGGGGGAACAGTTGATGCGCGTTTTATTGCACTAAGCGTATCAGATGGTGGAGAAATTGATGCTACAGGCATTACTGTAACAGCAGAAACAGCTGGTTTGGTAAACATGGAGGGCACAATCAAACTTAAGGATTCAAGCGTCCATGTCACGGGAAATTATGAAGCAGACGGTATTATTTTCCGCAACAATCCGTATAATGCCCCTAGAAAACGATATACACGCAATGCTGAAAGGAACACCAATGCCGTTCAAGAACAAGATGTAGCCAATATTGCTGATAAAGTAACCCTAGAGAATACAAAGCTTTTCGTTGAACATGGTAGCGGTATCAACCTTTATGGAACAGGCGTAAACGGGGAAGTCAACCTTAAAAATTCAGAAGTTCATGCCGATATTTTATTAAAAAATATCAAGAACGAAAGTGCCTCCACAAACACCATTACATTAGTTGCAGACCACTCTTCTTTAGAAGGTCGGGTAAGAACTTCTAAAGATAATAGAACAGTTTTTGATCTAAAAGAGAGGACGAAATGGCTTGTAAAGGCGAATAAAAATGCCACAAATAATGATAATATTTTAAATGACTATAGACAGTTTGGTGTTGATGAAAAATCATACTCTAATCTTTCTGAATTGCACCTTACAAACAGTGCCATTATGTTTGACAAGCCCATTGAGGGACATTATCAAACTCTGTTTATAGGACCTAATCTTTCGCAAGAAGACGAAACAACTCACACAGCAGCGATTTATAGTACAGCGGGTCTTGCAGAGATTTATGTAAACACTCAATGGGATAAACATTCTCCTATCACGGAACAACAAACTGATCGCATTGTGATTAATGGTGATGTCTCAGGAAGTACTGTTGTTCACATCAATCTCCAAACCGATAGCTCTGCTGTTTGGGAAGAGAAGATGGCTTCTCTTCCTTTAGGGACACATGGAATTTCAATCATTCAAGTTTCCGGACAAGCAAACGAAAATTCCTTCACGTTAGCAGGAAACTATATGACAATAGGGAAACAACCTTATAAATATGTACTCACAGGCTATAAGCCTGGAACATCTCATGAGAGCCAAAATCTTTTTGGCAAGAAGAATAGTGATTTCTGGGATTTCCGCTTACAGAATGCCTACATTGATAAAGACAAAAAAGTTCGGGCCCTTTTACCACAGGTAGCAAACTATTTAACCATATCTAATACTTTATTTTCTGCTGGATTTACTGATGTAAACAATCAAAACACGTTGTTAGACAATATGCAAACAACAGTATTTGGGGCAAAAGACAATAAAAAGAATGGTATCTTTTTCTCTTCCTACGGCGAGAAGGTCACCCTATCTTCCAACCGCGATCCACTGCACTATGGTTATGGTGCTGATGTAAACTATACTGCCTTACAATTAGGAGGCATATTAGCCGCCTTAGAAAGCAAAGACATAAGCGCATATTTTGGTCTTTTAGGAACGTACGGAAAGCTTGCCTTTACGCCAAAAGAGATGCAAGATTCTGAAAAGACAACGCTTGATAAATGGTCACTTACCGCTTATAGCGGCATCCAGCATAGCAATGGTATATATGTCAACGCTCTTCTTTCTTACGGAACCTTAAAAGGAAATATTACCACAGCTCTTGTTGGGAATGCCGCAAAATTAGATGGTACCAAGATGCTTAATATATCTGCAACCATTGGTCAGAAATTAGCAACCGATACAAAAGGGCTTGTCTTTGAACCACAAGCTCAATTCATTTATCAAAATCTCATGTTTGATATTTTCTCAGATACCAATGGCTTAAAAGTAGACATGGGCAATCCACATCAATGGTTGATCCGTTTTGGTGGACGTTTAACAAAAACGATAATGGCTGTTGAAGAAAACAAGGCTGTTTCCTTCTATGGTAAAATGAATGTTATCAGAACTTTTGGCGATGGTAAAACAATAAAAATTGCTGATACCTTTCATGTTGATCCTACCGGCTCTTCAGTTGAGGGAGGCATGGGGGTGAATGCATATCTTTCTCAAAATATCGTACTAAACGCCGATATCAGCTATCGGCAAAAACTGCAAAAAGCCGGTGTATCTGGCACCAATTTGTCTGGCGGAATACGTTATCGTTTCTAAAGCAGAAGTTAATTTTAACTTAAATAAAAAAGGTAGCACAAAGTGCTGCTTTTTTATTTAAATTTATATATTTTTTTAATTCTCAAAAATCATTATCACATCAAAGAAGATTTTGACTTATAATATTTCTTTTGCATATTGAATAAAAAACTAAATACCATAACATTCTCTCATCAAAATACCCCATGCATAAAATTTTATGTCTTATATTATCACCACACCTCAAGCGATGATGTTTTTACAGCACAACAGAATAAGCATTTATGCCGATTTAAAAAAAGTCAGCCCCTTCTTCGCTGTGGACGCTCCATTTATTTTAGATGATGTACATTTAATATACCTGCTATAAAGACTAGTATCTGGTATAAATTCTTAAAGGCAAGTTTTTCCTCTAAAATCTCAATGCTACAGCAGCTCCATTATAAGACAAGATATTGATTTATAAAGACAATTAATTGTTTTCCATGTTAAATGAGAATCCAGAATATCGTCAGATTCTTTCATTTTAGACCTGTTCCATGTTGAATCAACAAAAACCATATCTCTTACAAGTGACAAGGGGGAAGAGCCATAGGGATAAAAAACTATTAAGAAAGGATTAAAAATGCCTCTAATGAACTATCTCAAGTGCCAAGGGCTGTAGCAACATTGGGATCAAACAAAGAATATGACAGTGTTGAAAAATATAACAATATCAACTTGCTCTTTTATTAAGCATAAAGATGGTCGCGCCCTATAGATTTTATATTATTTCCATGGGAACTTTCTTATTATACCATTCACAAGCACCGTTGCATCAAAGATGTCGTTGCGCCGCCCCACAAACACCATCACGAAATAGACTTGAGAGCTTAGATATCTCTTTAAAACAAGGCCGTGAATTAGGAATAACAAATCCATTCTATTTTGAGTATTTTGTCGTGCATGAAGGACATGCCCGCAGTAAAAAACACAATAAAAAAAGCGTGAAACAATGCGGAATCTTCATTATTTAACAGATAGTGCTTTAGATACTTTTGAAAGACATAAAGCTAAATTAAAGAACGGCGGAACAGAGGGAAGCTGATTTCTACCTCTTTATTCTTTCCCAATGAGATTGCCTCCCCATTTCAAATATTACGCCAACAAAGATATACGCACTATATCCACTCAGATCTGGATGCTCTCTCCAATCTGACATACAAAAACTAAAAACAGCAGAAGGAAATAATAAACCGCTTTAATTTTTATCTCAAGCATATAGATTTAAACAACGAACCGCGTCATATCACCACACTTTAAAGGACAATATTTCCATGAAGCTTATAGGCAATATTCATCACATACTCTTCATCATTCATGCTTTTTGCTGACTTGGTGGTTATGGCGGAGTGAACGCACCAGATCCCATCCCGAACTCGGCCGTGAAACACTCCAGCGCTGATAGTACTTTGCCTTAAAGCAAGGAAGAGTAAGTCGCCGCCAGATCTGCTAAATGCAAGCAAAAGACTCAATTATAAACCTTACATTACCACAGCCCCAAGGAAGCTGTTTTTAAGGCATCACAGGCTGGTCTAAATATTCTCTTGATCGCGCCTCTCCCTAAACTAAAAAATGAAGCTCCCTACTGACTTAGTCTGCAAACAATTCTCTGTAAATAATCCGCCTTCTCTGAATTCTCTTCTAGCCAGCTTCTCACCGCATGCGGTTCACATCACGACACCTTAAAAGACATTGTTTTAAGAACAGCGTTTTACAGTACATCAGGATAATAATTTAAATACCAAAATGCACTTAAAACACGTCTACTCACTAAACGCACTATTTATCCAAATCAACTGCCCTACCTAATCATTGTCATGACTTAGAACAG
Organism: Bartonella sp. CM86QHHN; assembly: GCF_042194695.1. NCBI lineage: Bacteria > Pseudomonadati > Pseudomonadota > Alphaproteobacteria > Hyphomicrobiales > Bartonellaceae > Bartonella > Bartonella sp. CM86QHHN. Next base: position 75,831 of record NZ_JBHIND010000081.1, on the reverse strand, counting down.
CCCGTATTAAGCAGATTTGATCATTCCTCTATTTCTTTTGCACGTCCAGATAGTTGTATAGCTCTAGAAAGATCATTAACTGCATTTAAATGTGTTTGAAGTAATTCACTATTACGCTGTAATTTTTCTTGTAAATCAGACAACAAACTTTCAACCTCATGCTCAATATCTTGATTCATATAGCGCTTCACATCACTCATGGATTTATTAAGATCACGCAAACCACGTATTTTACGCAAATTTATTTCTTCGTAATCTGGAACACCACTGCTCTCTAGCATATTGCTTTCATAATCAACAACTTGAGCTAATCCTTTAACAGCAGCAACAAATTTTGTCATCGCCCAATCACGATCAATAAGGTTGTTATCAAGAACTTTTGCTTTTGCCGCAAAACTATCATCACCATATTGCACTACAGACATTTTTACTTCCCCTTCAACACTATTGTTCAATCTTACTTTCAAATGAGGGAGACTAAACAGGTTCTCTTCAATGCTGATACACTCAACCAAGCTCGTGGTGCAAACATTGCTCAAACAACAGCACGACAATCCTTCAAAGCGTATACCACTTCAACTTTCAACGCGTTCTCTCAAATATTTTTCTTGCTTTGCTCCAAAACCATCATTGCGGCTATACTAATCCATAAAAACGCTATAGACTTAAACCTTACAGCAATATCGAAATTTCCATATTTGCTCTGTCTATTTCGCCTTGCCGATTTTATCTTTGCCGATTTTATCACGAGCTCATCTTCAACAGAAAATAACAATGCTTTCACGACAACTTCAGCCACAAAAAATATCTGCCGACAAAAAACCGCAGCCTATCTTGCAGCATATAAAGACGTAAGCCCATTAAAAATTTCAGCATTTTACTGATAGAAGCACTTTACCCTCCATAACCTTATGGCTCTCTCTGCACTTAAACTTGTATACCTTCCTGCGCCCCATAAGATGGCGCCAGACAAGATCAGTTTGCACCCATTCAAAAGGACACCCCCCTCTCCCATGCTCTTTCTGCACACATGCAGTATTTTGCATAAAACACAAAAAGAATGTTCTTTTGAACAGATCAGCCATACAGCAATATAAAAAAAGACATCTTCAAATAGCTAAACAGCCATCAATCTTCCTTTTTTAAATTATCATTCGCTTTTCTTTGCAATGAACGACTATATAAGATTTTTTGAACCTTTTCAAGAGTTTCTTAGCCAATCAGTTCGATACGTCTTCAATCGCATATTTACGCGCTTGTTTTAAAGAAATATCTCTTAAGTGCACCCAAGCCTATTTCGCACCGCGGCCCATCAATGGTATAATGATAAATCTTCCATGACATGTATAAAATCCATTGAGCACTTTCCATCTTTACGCTTAATAAAAGAAGCAAGCCAGCACCATCACATATTTTTCTAACCCCTTATGTTCTGATACCCTTGGCACTTGAGACGGTTCATAAAGCATGGCCTTTCTTGTACAATTTCTCTGCGCATGGGAGCTCCCTGCTTGTAACTGCAAAAGACATTGTTTTGGTTAATTCACCACGAAACAGATTTGGAATGAAAAAATTTCCAGTATTAAGGGATCTAATTCAAGTTGAATAACGATAGATTATCATCTATAAATCAAAATATTATCCAATGCATAATGCTTAACGCTCCCCCCATTGATATTTTCAGAATTTTCACAGCATCTTCTTACAGATTATTTCATTCCATAACACAGTTTGCTCTTAATATCGCAACTTTACATGCGCTACTGGTATAAAAACAGAGAAACAATCATTTTATAATCAAGGTACAATTTTTGTTTACGATCTTTCTCTCGTTTTCAACCTTTTAAATGCAGCTCTTCTCTTTCATAATCATCACATTTCAAATCTATTCCATGTTGAATAAATTAAAATCACTTGCTTGCACATCACAAACAACGCCCTGATGTGTTGATAAAATACGCTGAAAGAAAAAGACTTCTTATGAACCTTAGCAAATGCCAAGAACTATAATAAACATTGGAAGCAAGCGTACGATGATTGTGACTTGCTCTTTCATAAGTATAAAGATGATAGCATTTTATAGATTTTTATATTATTCAAAGTTTATATTATTTCATGAGAGCTTTACTGTTATACTATTCACATTTACCGTTATACCATTTACGAATGTCATCGTAAAATGTCTTTCGTGTGCGTTAAGAGATATTTCTTTAAAACAAGTACATAAATATGCAATACAAATATACTAATATACAACATAAGTATATTTCTTTTGGAGCGTTCTTTACTTTTGTGCAAAACATGCCCCATTAGAGCAGCATTAACCAATCTTGCTATGAGATAAACGATCAGAAAACATTTTTATCTTCCGCCGCTCACCTTAAAGGACTAAGATCTTAACTCAATCGGCTCTGTACGCAGTCCGAATTTTTGTCAAACGATCTTCTCCTGACTTTCCCCTCATCTGCTTCACTTAAACGAAAGACTCAACAAATAAACCTACGAATATTCATCGTACACTAAAAAATACTTAAACGTTCCAAGAAAACTTATATGTCTTATATTACCGTTATAAATGACAGTGCTTTATAGCATAACAGGATAAAAAAAGTTTCCAGCAACACAAAACTTACAAAATCAATCAATAGTCCTTTTAAAGCTTTCTTTTTTAGGATTCACAATACTCCAACTCCTTAAGCTTTTATAAAAAAAGGAACGATTTTAAGCTTGCCGAATATGTTGTATCAGCATATATTACAGATTGTAACATATTGTTATTCATAAAATCACCTCAAAAAGAACAGAAAGAGGTTTTTATGGCTGATCTCGTAAAAGCCGCTATGCTTTATTCAACCTTGATTATCACCATCAATGCTTTTGTTGTTATTTTAGTTCTCGTAATAGAAATATACTAAGCATACTCTTTTGGCTTTTTATAATCTGTGCAAATGAGCATCTTAATTTCACATAAGAGCAAAGCAAAATTTTAATTCTACAGATAAACCACACACCCAATTTCAAACATCGCTTGCAACTATTTGAGTATAAACTCTGCTTTTTGTATGCATTTTTAACCATCAGTGTCCGTCTTTTCACGCTATCTTGAATCTCAACTTCACTCCCACCTTAAAAAACGAAATTTTCTATCAGATATGATCTGTAAATAATTTGTCTCTTTATTGAGTAAATTTCCCCTTCAGGGCATATCACAATTCTAAAGAATAATATTTCATGAAGCTTATGATAATCTATTGAACACCATCTTTACCCTTATGAGAGAATAAACCAGCAGCATCACACACTTTTCCAGCCCCAAATGTTGCCAACAAACCTTTAGCACTTGAGATAATTCATAAAAGGCATTTTTACGTCTTTCTTCAACAGTTTTTATCCACACGGCTCTCCCCGCTTGTACCATGCAAGAAGATGGTTTTAATTAATTCAACCGAGAACAGATTTGGAATAAGAGAATCTTACGTTATTCGAGATCCTTATTCAGTATAAAATAATTAAATTATTTTTATAAATCAAAGTGTTATTCAGAAAAACATTCATCACACACTCGAGAACAAAAAACACCTCATACGTAAAGTTTTATATGCGCTCCACCGCTCAACATGATAATATCACGACACAATTAAGATAAAAAAATAACAAGGAAAAACCTTGCAAACTCAGAAAAGAGAGGAGAAAAATGAAAAGATGTGGAGAGCGCTCAATTCCTCACACATCCAGCAAAACCGTCCTAGCAAAACTGTCTCACAACTTAACTAATGTTATAATATTCTCAAATCAAAAGAAATTTTTTAAAAATAGTTTGAGAAAAACATTTGAGTATGAAACGATAATAATTCTATTCAGAATGTTTTTCTCTTTATTAAAACAGAGAACGTAATTTCCAAACAAATGTTTCCTCCTAATTTTTCCGAAATTAGCCGCAACACTTAAAGACGATCTTAGTGTGATGAAACATTTATTTGTGATAAACGCAAAAAAACACCCCAAAGATAGATTTAATCTCATATTTTAAATACATGTAACCAAAACATTAAAAAATTAGCAGTAACACGTAACAACTCATTGGGAGGCAATACTATCTACAATTGAAAGCACTTTTGAGCTGAACAAATGACAGTATAGCATACGTTTACACAAAGAGTACTGATCGTAAACGACTAATTCTTGAAGCCATAAAAAGACTCTCTAAAAGTTAGAGAGAGCCTAAAAACGCAATAGAATCAAGAACTAAAAAATTCCTTATTTATTGAACTGTATGTTTTTAATTAATGCCAAACATAAGTTCCATATATGCTTGTCTGGCATGTTGGCAATTTTTAGATTTCTCCATAGAAGATTGATCCAGCTTTTCACATTTTTTTGCCCACTCTTCGAGTAATGTTTTATCTTTCTTAAATTCCGCTACGCTGTAGTTTTTTTCGCAACCAGCAACGACAAGTCCAGTACAAAGCAGCAATGCTGTAATAATAACTTTATTCATGATTTAATTTCCTTCCTTTTTCTCTTCAGTTTTTTTCTCGTCATCATGTACAAAGCTTGAACCAGGCCAATCTCGGGCATGAACTTCACGATACGCTTTATCTGCGTTTTTACAATTTTGAGAATCTAAATCCTCTGATATCATGCATTTCATTGCCCATTGCTCGAGTAATTTGGGATCCTTCTTAAATTCCGCTACGCTATAAGTTTTTTCACAACCAGAAACGACAAGTCCAGCACAAACCAGCAATGCTGTAATAATGGCTTTATTCATCAATAAATTCCCCTTTTTCAAATTTACAAAGTTTAGGACACAATTTAGGGCCTTAAAAAAAGTTCTACATATGCTTGTCGAAGGTTTTTACAATTTTGAGAGGATTTGAGCGGTGAATCATCGTTCTCACATTTCTTTGCCCATTCCTCGTATAATTTTTCATTTGTTTTAAATTCTTTTACACTATAAGTTTTTTCACAACCAGTAACAGCAAGTCCAGTACAAAGCAGCAATGCTGTAATAATGACTTTATTCATAATTTAATTCCCTTCCTTTTTATCTTCAGTTTTTTCTTGGTCGTCCTTTCCAGAGCCAAAAATTCCCCATTTTTTACGAGTTTCTAATTCAGCTTGTTCTGCGTTTTTACAATTTTTTGAATCAAAACTTCCTGCAATAAAACATTTCTCTAACCACTGATTGAGTAATTTGGGATCTTTCTTAAATTCCGTTACGCTGTAAGTTTTTTCGCAACCAGCAACGAAAAGTCCAGTACAAACCAGCAATGCTATAATAATGGCTTTATTCATCAATAAATTCCCCTTTTTCAAATTTACAAAGTTTAGGACATAATTTAGCACCCGATTAAAATTGTACATTCGGTTCATTGTGCATTTTCAAAAATTTTAAAATCCACTTCTGTACGCGAATATTTTATTAACAATATCTTTGGGTTCACATCCCCTCCTATATTGTGACCTTGCGTCTACTTTCCTTTGCAAATACGTACACTTCCAACGCAAACATGTTAAATCATGAAAACTGCCTTTCATTTATCAGACTTGCATTTGTAACATTATCTGCACGGCAGCTCTTTGTATTTGAAGTGTTAAAACTTCAGCAAAAATTCTGATATCTTGACATTCTCAAAAAGCTTTTTAATCATTTCTTTTCCTTCAAGAACCTTTTGGTAACGAGAAGCAGCACGATATCTTACCCAAAATTCGTCATGCCTATACCCATTGCAAATTCTCTGCAAACGAAAGAATACAGCTTTTAATCAACTAATTGCGCTCTTATCATTTCTAAACCACCGGAAAAGAAAGAAAGCTTTAAGTCCCCCTGTACTTTTTAAAAGCCAATAGAAATGCTAAAAAAGCGATCTTATACATTCCAATTGCAGAAAAAAGCCTATTGCCTTGCGTACCATTACAACTGGCATTAAATATTTAAGACTATAAAATCATATAAATGTAAGAAATATTTTCTATAATATACTCAATGACTTCTTTTGTTTATTAGGAAAAATTATAGCGCGTCAATATCAGTAAATTTTACTTATTTTTATCCCCCCCTTATAAACAATGAATATAATTTAATAAAACGGATTGCTGCATAACAGAAAAAAATAATCAAGGCTACTCTTAATTACATTATTTACGCATGTATTAAGTACAATAAACAAAAAAATAACCTGATGTTTAAAATCATTATCAAGATAATTTTTATGGAAGAATAAACTTATCTACTCATCTAGCGGATAAGATCACAAGTAGTATGATGATTATCACATTTATAGGGAAAAGTTTGAAACGGAGAATTTTTCGCAAACTCATAGCTCTTTCATGCGATGATACAGAACCTTATGAAAAACAACTTGAATGAAGCAACCATCGTGAAAAAGGAAGAGCACTTTTATTATTAACTTCGTATAAAAACAATCGATATCATCTCTAGAAAAAGCACTCAAACCAATGAAATTATCGTATCATTTTTTACACTTTTCCGTATTTTTGTGAAAGCAATTCGCGGACCTCATCAGCTATTTTAGTTCCACGACTTGCACAACTGACCTTAATCAACCGATGCAAACTTTCTGGTATATCAATCGTGAGGCGCTTCATACCTCCACTCATGCTCCCTTTGTGGCTTCCTATCCATGCATCCGCTGTTAAAGGAATTGATTTATTGGTTGGTTTTGTGCCAATTTTAATTTTTTTACTCATCGTGCTAACTCCTTGATTTCCGCTGCAACCGCTTCAATCTCTGCCGCTGCGGGTCCTTGCTTATCAACTTCATAAACGGCCTTCCCCTGTGCTGCTGCTTCTGCAAAAATCACGCGCTGCGCAACACTAGAAGAAAGAACATGCACAGGGTATATGCCAAGAGCTTCGTTCACATCGCGCCCTATCGCTGTATTGACGATTTTACGATTAATAACAAAAGCAGATTTGAGATTTTCTTTATAAACGCGTGCTTCATCAATCAGCTTTACAATTCCATCCGCTGCCCAAATATCATAGGGACTAGGCAAAACAGGGATAAGCACCAAATCCGAAGCCATAAGAGCACTACGAGCAAGATCCGTCACACGCGGAGGACCATCGATAATAATATGATCATAACCATGACCAATCTGTGTAATCTCTTTGTGAACCGTTGCACGCGGTAAACCAATAACTGAAAACAAAGGTGCATCTTCACGTACAGCAGCCCAATCCAATGCGCTTCCCTGTGGGTCAACATCAATAAGCAATACCCGTGTACCAGTACGTGCAAAACTGGCAGCAAGATTAACACTCAACGTCGTTTTTCCGACACCTCCCTTTTGATTCAAAAGTCCAATGATCATCCATTACGCCTTTCAGTATTATCGTTTTTACGATTATACAGAAAGTAATAAAAGAAACAAGCATCCAATACGTGCAAAATAACCATCTCTCCTATTTTTAGGATAAATAACAATAGCCCGCAATTTTTTATAATATTCTTTTAGCATGAGCAAAAACATTATGAAGATGATATTCTTGAAAATAACAAAATAAATTTAAAAGAGGCATGCTCTTCTTCCCCCCCACCCTAAAACGAAGATTCTTAAATCCATGTCGATCTGTAAACAATGCGCTGTAAATGATCCAGCTTCTTATTTTGCACCGGCCTTTTGGGATTCTCCCTTCATGCAATCCACTTAATGCAACTCTACAAACAAGCTCCACTCTGAATATACAACAAACTATAAGGAGAATTCATTGTTTTGCACGTTGAATGAGAGAGCCGAAATCAGGAAGATTCTCTCATTTCATGCCTCTTATATTAAATTAATCAAAATCATATCTCTTGTACGTACAATCAGGGCTGGCGTGTGGGTAAAAACTGTACAAGAAAGGATTTAAAATGCTTCTTATGCAGAATCTCAAGTATCAAGAACTATTACAATATTGGGGGTTGGCAAATATAACAATGGTACCGACTTCCTTCTTCATAAGCGTAAAAAGGGTGGTGATCCATGAATTTTATACTCTTTGACGCTCGACAGAGTAAAATGGGCTTAAGAGAAATAAGGGGGCCTCTAGCAAGCGCGTAAACAAGCAACACAATGAAATGTCTATGTTTAGTAAACACTATAGATTATCCATAAAGACCAAACATCCGTCTTTCATAAATCGCATAACGAACATGTTGCGGAGTGAGATATTTTGCATCTTATAGCTCATTTTTCCCAAATAGATTTTCTCGACAAAAAGAATATTTTTGTTAAGATGCCACTGAAAAACTTACCTTCATTATGTTCTTTCTATATACCAGACCAGAGGGTATCGTGAAGATCATGCAATTGGGAATAAACAAAAATGAATTTACAACAAATTGAACCTGATATTTTTATCAGCGCCCAACTTAGCATAGAAAATATCAAAACATTGGCACAAGCTGGTTTTAAAACAATTATCTGTAACCGCCCCGATCACGAAGAGCTCCATCAACCTGACTTTTCTAGCATTAAAACGGTCGCAAATGAATATGGCATAAAAGCCTATCACATTCCCATTTCTCCTCCAACTATAGAAAAGTCAGCTGTTGAAGCCATGCAAACAATTTTAAAAACAGCCTCTCTGCCTCTTCTTGCCTATTGTCATCACGGATCACGCTCGCTGCATCTTTATCGCTTAGCGCGTCTTTAAACAGAGGGTTCGCACACTTCCGCCTCGTCTTAAAAGACGAAGATTCTTAAATATACATCGATCTGTAAAAAAATAATCAGTCAATAATCTTTGTCTTGCACCTTTCCACTCAGGCTTCACATTTCATAAAACTCTATGAGCAAGCTTTGCTCCTCAATATACAACAAGCATACACACCCGAAGCCATAAAAATGCGTGAAAATTCATATGATGATCAAGAAAATTTATTTTTACCTCACCTTTTATCACTGCTCCACCTTCTTTTTCTCTCCCTTTACCAGTACGAGCTCATTCGTACGCTACAGACACCTAAAACGATAGTAAAACCACTAAGGAAACCCCATATTCCGGATAAAAGGCATGCAGAGTATTTTATAAAAAAAGCTGTAAGCCATAATCTATGATTAACTGCGACATATTGATTTATAACAATTAATTATTTTGCACGTTGAGTGATAAATCCTAATACCGTAAGATTCTCTCAAGTCTATTTATAGTGAATCAATCAAAAGCGTGTTTCTTGCATGTCACAAGCAAGAAATATTCGTGTGAAATAAAACGAGTTAAGAACAAACTCTCATAAACGCTCTCAAATAGCTAAGACTGTACAACACTAAAGGCTTGTCAATATAACGGATGGTGTCGGATTGCTCTTTTATTAGGCATAAAGATGATAGCGCTCAACGGAGCTTTCAAGATACCATTCATGAGAGCCATCATGAAAATGAATATGAGAAGCGTTGAGAGATATTTCTTTAAAAGAAGTGCATAAATTAGCAAAACAAGGATATTCCAGCATTTTATTTTACCTGTGGGACCTGATATCCTATGCAAAGAACAACAAAAGCCTGAAGCTGTTATTTTCATGATTTAAGAGATATTGCTCTGGACCCTTTTGAAAGTGGCAAACCCGAATGTAAAAAGACTGTCATCTGGACTGATTTTCCCCTTGATAACTTCATATTTTTCCCCAATAAGGCTGTAGATTGATTTCAGAGATTATCCAAATGAATATAGCAATAGACTCTCCCCATCTGGTATACAAAAGCTGTAACAGTAGAGAGAGCACTAAAGCGCCTTAATCCTTATCTCAAACATACTGCTCGCGTTGAGAATCGCTAAACAAAAAGTTTTATGAGAAAAACAACACCATAAAGTCATGAATAGACCGAACATAGATTGGAAAGATGTTCTAACTTTTATCCAATATTTCTATCAAAAAACAACAAAACATTATTGGCTTTGTGTTTTCATATCCTTACAAGACTGTCTTTCCTTTGCATTATAGGCGTTACATTTGTGAAAGACAAAGGAAATATATGGATAGTTTTTAACTTGAAAATCTGAAAGATTGACGTGTTACGACAACAAAATTGTGCCTTTATCCATCAAAAGCATTAGAAATTTTGAAACAATACACCTGCTTTCTCGCAATGATTTCTTTTATCTACAATCAATCGCAGTCTCCTTAATATGCATTCCCCATCACAATATACAAGAGAAACGAAACTTAAAGCATTTTCCAGCAGCTTCATTCTCGTTTACGTGATTGGTTAGCACGAAAACTGCTGCTGACCACTAATCTTCTTCACAAGACTCGACAAACAAAACTTTTGTAAAAATATTCATTACATAATACAAAATATCACATGCGTAAGGTTACACGAACCAACTCTCATCATAAACGATGATACGGCATAAATGACATAATAAGCCAAATTAGAAAAAAGAAACAATAACCTTTTAAAATAAAAAAAGTCATCAATTAAATTTTATCAAACTATAAGCTTAAAATCGCAAGAAATTTTAAAAACAGCCTTTCTCCTTCTTCACGTCTATTATTGCTAAATAGGCTGGTTGCTTATTCTTTACTGCATCTTTTATGACGAGTTTTAACGGATCAGAAAGAAACAAGCAGTAAAGTTTTGAATGACAACAAAAACCATAAAGTTAACTTTGAAAAAAATGATGCCAAAATCAGATCTTCAGATATTCGATTCTCCCTCTCAACAACGGAAAAAACATATATTCCACGATGTTTTGGAATATATGTTTGTGATTATAATCACTTTAAGTGCTATTTTTACAGCTCTTCTCTCTTTTTCAGATCAGTTTAGGACATATTTTTAAAAGTAAGCAACCTATCCAACGTTGATAATGGTTGTACTGTCTTTAAAATTTCTTTTGCTTTTTTTTCATCACGATGCATTTGCGCAATCAAAGGTTCAAGCCCATCAAATTTTTCTTGTCCTCGCAAAAACTGGAAAAAAGAAACGATACAGCTTTCCCCATAAAGGTCGTCGTTAAAGTCAAACAAATAGGTTTCCAAAAGGGGCGCCCCATCCTTAACAACCGTTGGACGACAACCAAAGCTTGCAACACCATCATACAAAACACCGTTCGCACGACGCAAACGTACCGCATAAACACCATGAGCCAAACGAACTTGGGGAGGCAACATTTGATTAGCGGTAGGAAATCCCAAAAGACGTCCAAGTTTTTCACCTTGAATAATATTGGAGCGTATCCGATAGTGATACCCTAACAAATGGGCTGCTTTGTCCACTTTTCCTTGTGAGAGAAGTTGCCGAATAAAACTCGAGGAAATGATCAAAGATTGTGACTCTTGAGGACGAGCAACGCAAGGAACTTGCACAACCTCAAATCCATATTTCTCTCCCCTTTGGCAAAGAAGATGTACATTTCCACTTTTCTGATGACCAAATTGAAAATTTTCGCCTGTCACCACAACTGAAACATCAAAAACTTCCTTTAAAAACGACTTAATAAATTCGTCCGCTGAAAGAGCGGCAAACTGTGCATCAAAGGGCTGTTCAATCACGCCGTCAAAACCAAGGGTTTTAAAAATTTCAGCTTTTTCAACTGCCTCTGTCAAACGATAGACAGGAGCTGAATGTTGAAAAAAACTTCTTGGATGGGGTTCAAAAGTTAAAACAACAGCTGGTTTCTTTTTTATACGCGCGAAATCAAGTGCTTTTTGCAACACCACCTGATGCCCACAATGAACACCATCAAAATTTCCAAGTGCCAACACTGCTCCCCGCCAAGCCGAGGGAAACATATGAATTCCCTGAAGACGCAAAAAATTAGTCATTACTGAAGTGCCCACATGATTGCTTGTGGTTTATAACCATGATGTTCAAGAAAAGAATGCAAAGCTTGCTTATCAACCACACCCTTTTGCGTATAATCATAATGATGAATCCCCCCCATAATATAAAGGGCATCAAGACCAAAGTGAGCCGCCCCCTTAATATCCGTTAAAAGACCATCACCAATAGCTAAAACTTGACTTTTTTCTACTGTTCCCCGTATTTTTTGAAGTTTTTCAAAGGCACATTCATAAATAGGCGCGTGAGGTTTTCCAGCAATGCGCACTTCCCCCCCTAATTGTTGATAAAGACGAGCCAATGCACCAGCGCACCAAAATTCTTTATTTCCATAATGGACAATCACATCTGGGTTCGCACAAATAAAAGGTAAATTCCGCGACCGCATGCGACGAAACATCTCCTCATAAGCAGAGGGTTCTTCGTCAAAATCTTCAAGAAAACCGCTACAGACGACAACAGAAGCCTCCCATTCTTCAACAAATTCACACTCTAACCCTTCAAACAGCACCAAATCACGTTGTGAACCAATGAAAAAAACTTTACGTGGAGCAGTCTGAATGAGATCGCGCGTTACATCCCCTGAAGTGATAATGGCATCATAATAGTCGCTATGAACGTTCATGCTTTGTAATTGAGCAGCAACATCTTCCCGTAGCCGAGGAGAATTAGTTAATAAAATGACAGTTTTTCCCATTTGTCGGATTTTATACAACGCCTTCAACGCTGGTTCAAATGCATGTACACCGTTATGCACAACACCCCACACATCACAAAAAACAGCATCATAATGCGCTATAATAGTCTCAATATGGGTAAGTTCATTCATGGAGCACCTATCTCTATTTGTCATTTAAAGCTGTCTTTTACTTCAAAACTACTTACCGAAAGATAATACTTGTGTCATCTGCTTTCTCAAACCATATCCCAACTTTTTATCGTCTATAGAGATCATAAGAAATGATAAAATAACTAAGTTATCATTAAGTTGTGCAAAATTCTAAAATGCTTGATAGCAAAAGCTTATCATTCCCCAATGCTATTTTTCTCATAAAAATTTTAATTCTAACAACAACGACGTTGATAGAGTTTTTTATCTAAAATACTCAAATTCTTCACTGAGAAAATAAACGTATCCCCCTCTTAAAAACATGCATCATGAGAAAGCCCAATATATTTTCTCATTTCAAATTTGTTTATATTGAGTCAATCAAAACCTATTCGCTTACACATTATAAGCAGAGAGCGTACAGATAAAAACACGTGAAGAAAGAAAAAATAGCTCTTATGCTCCCTTTCAAGGCAAAAACTGTCGTAATATTTTGAACTGGCAGAGAGTATGTGCCGTCCGAGCATCTTTTTTTCAGTAACGATAGCAATATAGCTTTTATCCCATTCATAGAGGCTTTTACGCTACATACTTTACGAAGCACCATTGTAAAATAGGCGCTAACATTGAGAAATATCTTCTAAAACAAACATGTGAATATACAACAATAAGATCTATAATGTTTTGAGTTTATTTTGCATGAGGGCTCTTTACTCATAAAAGCTTTCCCCTATCATCATGATATCTCAGACGCATCAAAACAAGTCATTTTGATTATTGGTTAAGGACAGCACCGTAAGCGGTGACTTGAGCTTAAAAACCAAGGTTTACCTTCGTAAAATGCATATCTGATGTCATGAGTTGAGTAAGCAAACCTTAAAACTTTGAAAGGCAAACAACCTCCTATTTAAAAAAATCTATCCGTCTCAAGAAAAACTATTTTTATTGCCAATCTCCTAAAATTACTTTATGAATCGAAAAATGTTTTGATCGCATACGCAACGATCAAAAGGGGTCTTGAAAACCCGAAACCCTAGCGTAAAAATAAACCCACTATGTGGGTATCCCGGAATTCCGGGAGATTTTGCTATGTCCAGGTGCTCCAAGCACTAAAAGCAAAATGCTGACTAGGGTTCAGTGTTTTCAAGCTCCCGGAATACCAATGCGAGGGCGCTCGCACTTGGAGGGGGAAAATGCAAGCTCAAAATCTTAATATTGATCTTTTTGTAGGCAAAAAAATTCGCTTTAGGCGAAAAGTGCTAAAAATGTCTCAAAAAACATTAGGGCATCATTTAGGTGTCACTTTTCAACAAATCCAAAAGTATGAAAAAGGCTTAAATCGCGTGAGCGCAGGACGTTTAAAGGAAATTTCCGATATTTTGAATGTTCCACTTGCCTTTTTTTACACTGATATCATCAAAAAAGACAACACCCCGTACCATTATGATGAAATCGCCTCGAGCAAAGAGGAATATTTGCTTTTAAAAAGTTTTAGAGTCCTCACATCTGTCAAGCAGAAAGCGATTTTAAACTTAATTTGTGATCAAAATTAAAACGCTTTAAAAGCATAGCTATAAAGTGCTACACACCCTATTCTTGTCTTTCTCCCCATACCCCAAAAGGATGCCCCCCTCCTCAAACCGGTTGATAAACGATCCGCCTTTTCAAAAATAGCTCCTTCTCAGCTTCCCATTTCATATGGTTCCTTTCACAAAATTATATAAACAAGCCCTCCCTTGAATATTCATCACACTCTCTTATCAAAACACCCCATGTATAAAGTTTTATGTCTTATATCACCACACCCGCAAACAATAGCGTTTTACAGCACAACAGAATAAGTATTTATCCGTATTTAAAGAGTGGCCCCCTTTTCGCTATGGACGCTCTATTTATTTTAAATGATGTACATTTAATATACCTGCTATTAAAGACTTAATATCTGTTATAAAGTCTTAAAGGCGTATTTTTCCTTTAAAATCTCAATGCTACAGCAACTCTATCATAAGGCGACACATTGATTTATAAAGACAATTTATTGTTTTACATGTTGAATGAGAATCCAGAATATCGTAAGATTCTTTCATTTCAGACTTGTTCCATGTTGAATCAACCAAAACTATATCTCTTGCAGCTTACAAGTGGGAAGAGGCGTATGGATAAAAACTATTAAGTAAGAATTAAAAATGCCTCTAATGAACCTTCTCAATTACCAAGAGCTGTAAGCAACACCCACAAGCTGACAAACTGTGTGATGGTGCAAGGCTTACTCCGTTATGAAGCGTAAAGATGGGGGGCTCAATGGATTTACCCTTATACCCTTTACGAACAGCGTCGCAAAATAGGCTTGGATACCTTGAGAGATATTTCTATAAGACAATGCTATCCTGTTTTCTCATGATCATAATCCTCAATCTAACAAAGATGAAACAAACAATAGGATTGCGAATATGATTTGGGGAGCTCATCTGAAAGATAAAAAATGATAAAAAATCCGCTATAACAATTGAAGAAGCGAGCATTCGTTGAGCCGTAACTTCTTTATTTTAGAATTTTTATATCACACTTTACTGTTGAGATGCATGACCACGGTCTGTAACATCAAGCTTTGGCGAGAAAAACATTTCAGTATCTGCTTGTAAAACATTTTGACAGTTTTTAGATTCCTTAACAGCTTGTCCTGAAAGAGAACACTTCGTTCCCCATTCTTCTCTTAATTTTGCATCTTTTTTTAAATCTTCTACGCTATAGGTTTTTCACACCCCACGACGAATAATAGAGTCATGCATAATAAATAATTTTTTTCATTTTACTCCTCTTTAAATACCTTATCTGTTAATATCATCCCCCCAAATGAGGGTTGAATTTTCACACTGTATGAGAATACAGCCTCACTATCACTTGCTTGCTTTTAAAGTGAATACTCTGAGTAAAATAACGCAAGAAGAGCTCACAATAGCCATCGTATGAGTTTGTCATAAAATACAATGAGAAGGGAAAGAGCCCAAACTGAATACAAATGATGAAATCAGAAGACGCATTAATGCTTTTGTCCAACTGATTTCAAATAGTTACATTGCAATAGGCATCGCCCCTAACCCTATAGAAAGCCTATGAGCATTATAATACTTAAATCTCACGATCAATGGACTATGCAGCCATAACAAAAAAGTATGAACTCTTTTTACCTATTTGTATGTTGATTATTGTTCCTCCATCGAGGCCTAAATAGAAACGTTTTGTGATATATAGAAAACAATCAGCAATGCAAATCATTTTACGAAGATTTCTTCGTGTAGAGTCTATTTGAAATCCATCCATCATTTGGAAGTCTGAATTTAAAAGCAGATAATTATGAAAGCTTTTCAAGGAATGCAACAGATTGATCACTTTTAAAGAAGTAAAAAACGTGATCCAATCCTGAAGACAAAATTCTGATGAAAAAACTTTTGCTATGAATTCTTTTAAGGCATTGTGAAAGATTTTATCCATTATATCAAACGTTACACCATTTTTGGGTCTGTTTATTTTTTACTTTTATCAACACCGCTCTAGAAATCCGTTTCTTGAGCGTTTTTTATCGCCTCACTTCTCCTTCAAACACAAATACTCAAAAATGCTTTGCAACCAACAATGACATTTTCCTGCTTTTATAAAACACATAAGTAAAAATAGAGAAGTGATTTTGAAAGCAACCCTCCCTTGAAAAGGGAATTACCATCCATTTACTTCCTAAACGAAAATAATCTCACCGTTTATTCAAATTTGCTCTACGATTTGGTACAATTTTATTGATAAAGTTTTCTCTATAAAAATTTAAGTAAATATGTTCGTTAAAACCAATCATGGACTAGCAAAGGGGTTATAGGATCCATTATCTCGCCGCCATTTTAAAGGTTCAGTGAAATCACTCGACCAAAGACCAATCTTATTGCCACGTGCTTTTTCTTCCGCATGATGATACTGGGCTGGAATAGGATTTTTCCCCTCTTTTGAGAGTACCAACATACCTTCTTTAAGACCTTCCTCAGCTAAATCAACCCCTTGAACAAAACATTGCGCATAATAAACACCATTGTGCATCAAAGCCTGTTTACAGGATAAATCCTGCCCAAGTGTTTTGGTGACAAGCCAAGCCGTTGTAACCGCACCACAGGGCCATTCTTGATCATTTAATCTTGCTTTTTGACGGGGTGCACATGTGTCCACACCATAAAGATGAATATCACGGGAGATATGTGAGCGCCAAGATTGTGCAGCAGGCGTCAGTAATTTAAATGTAACCCCACTTGTAACAGAAGCCTTACCATGAAAAACAACAGCATTATTTGCAACATCATTTAATGAAACACTCTTCTGCAAATCGAGAGCTGGTTCATTTTTTTCTAATTGCTGTTTGGTGATAGATCTACCCAACTTTTTTTCTTCTCGATAGAGATCGACAATATCTTGGATATCTTGCGTCTCAAATGTTTTAAGAATGCTGAAATCCATTTTATCTTTATATTGGCTTAATCCCCACACCGTAGCCCCCATAATGTAAATAATAACAATCAATTTAAATAGCATCTCTTAACACGCTCGCTCAAAAAATTCGTTTTTTTCCTATCATGTCAGATTATTGATCAGCAATCCCCTTGTTTTTAAAGAAAAAATCCAAATATAAGTGTTGCAGATTAACTACATTTTGTAAAGAATGATATTCTTTCTTTCATTATTTTAATATTGTTATTTTTACCAATATACACAACTTAAAATTGCCATTTTCATATAACACAATCTCAATTTGAAAAGACTTCTGTCTCTTTACGAAGAAGAGCTTGAGAGTGAACAGATCCACGATCAAGGCTTTTAAAACAAACAAATGAGAAGAATTAAACTGTCATCAAATGACAACACTCTCCAGTTTGTTAGAGGCGATGGAATGTCGACATATAAACAAATATTATTTGTTAAAGAGAGGTAAAATGACAGATAATAGATTCCAAAACATCATTTTTATCGTGACCATGCTGCTTTTTACAGCATTGCTTGTATCAGATCCTTCTTATGCTGCTTCTACTGCTGGTGGAGGTGGTTTCGGGAAGCTTGATGGTGTTTTAGACAACATTGTCACAATGATGACGGGTCCAACGGCAAGGCTTATTGCTATTATATGTGTTGCTGCTGTGGGGATTGGTTGGATGTACGGCTTTATTGATTTACGCAAAGCAGCTTACTGTGTTCTGGGGATTGCTATTGTTTTTGGTGCCCCCACTCTCGTCGGCAAATTAGCGGGCACAACATAAATGAACGAAGATACTCTTTTCCTTGCCTGTACGCGCCCGGCCATGTTTGCTGGTGTTACAATGGAAGCGATGGCGCTCAATGTCATGGCGACATCCATTCTTTTCATTTTGAGCAGTGATTTTACCATGTTTGGTCTTGGTATTGGGATGCACTTTATTTTGCGAGAAGTGACAAAGTACGATCACAATCAATTTCGCGTATTATTTGCATGGCTCAATACCCGAGGAAAACAAAAAAACCTCAACAGATGGGGAGGAGGTTCTACCTCCCCTTTACGCCTTATCCGCACGTATAAGGAACTAAGCTGAAGGAACGAAACTGGTGAAACAGATGTCAATAATGAAACGGGAAACTTTGCCTGAAGAATATATTCCCTATATACGCTACATCAACCAACATGTCGTTGCTTTAAATTCACGCTGTTTAATGGTTGTGATGGCTGTTGAAGGTATAAATTTCGACACTGCGGATATTGATCAATTAAATTCTTTACACAACCAATTAAACACCCTTTTAAAAAATATCGCAGATGAGCGGCTTGCTTTATATTCTCACATCATCCGCCGCCGTGAAACGATATACCCAGAGGGTCATTTTCTTTCATCTTTTGCAACAACATTAGATGAAAAATATAAAAAGAAAATGGTTTCGCAAGAACTGTATAGAAATGATCTATTTATTTCACTGCTTTGGAATCCGGCCGCGGATAAAACAGAAAAGCTGGTTTCATTTTTTCAGCGCTTGAGCAAAGCCAAGAAAACACAATCTGAGCCCGACGAGGAAGCTATTCGTAAACTCGAAGAGTTAAGTCAAGATCTTATGCAAGGTTTGGAAGAGTATGAAGTCCGTCTGCTATCCATCTATGAACATGAAGGACTTTTATTTGCCGAACAAAGTGAATTTCTCCACCAGCTAGTAGGGGGAAGACGTGAGCGTATTCCTCTCACATTTGGAACTATTGCTTCAACAATTTACTCGGATCGTGTTATTTTTGGGAAAGAAATTATCGAAATTCGCCATGAAAGCAATGAACGCTTTGTGGGCATGTTTGGATGGAAAGAGTATCCTTCTAAAACACGCCCAGGTATGACTGATGGTCTGCTTACGGTGCCATTTGAATTCATCTTAACACAATCCTTTGTCTTTAAAAGTAAGGCAGCCGCCAGTGCGATTATGAGCCGCAAACAAAATCAAATGATCAATGCAGCTGACCGTGCTAGCTCACAAATCGATGCACTGGATGAAGCGCTAGATGATTTAGAATCAAACCGTTTTGTTTTGGGAGAACACCACATTTCTTTAGCTGTTTTTGCTGATCATCCTAAAATATTGTCTGAAAACTTATCAAAAGCACGTTCCCATTTAACCAATGGAGGAGCCGTGATTGCCAGAGAAGATTTAGGATTGGAAGCAGCATGGTGGGCACAGCTTCCTGGAAACTTTAGCTATCGTGCGCGTTCAGGCGCCATTACCAGCAGAAATTTTGCCGCTTTATCGCCCTTCCATTCTTTCCCTGTTGGCAAACTGAACGATAATGTTTGGGGAGCTGCTGTCGCATTGCTAAAAACACAGGCTGGTTCACCTTACTATTTTAATTTTCATTATGGCGATCTTGGAAACACATTTGTTTGTGGTCCATCAGGATCTGGTAAAACAGTGATTGTTAATTTTCTTCTTGCACAATTACAAAAACACAATCCAACAATGGTTTTTTTTGATAAAGATCAAGGAGCAGAGATTTTTGTACGGGCTGGAGGAGGGAAATACAAACCTTTAAAAAATGGGCAGCCCACGGGTATTGCTCCCTTAAAGGGCATGGAATACACCGAAAAAAATAAAATCTTTCTTCGTAATTGGATCTTAAAGCTGGTGACCGCTGAAGGGCAAATCGTAACAGAAGAAGAGCGACAAGATATCGCCAAAGCCATTGATTCCTTGGAAAACTTACCCCCAACCCAGCGCTCTCTTGGTGCCCTTCAACTGTTTTTTGACAACACATCCAAAGAAGGAATTGCCATACGGCTGCAACGCTGGATTAGAGGCAATGATTTAGGATGGGTTTTTGATAATGACCAAGATGATCTCAATTTAAATGCGCAGTTCATTGGCTATGACATGACCGATTTCTTAGATAATGAAGAAATTCGGCGCCCCTTAATGATGTATCTCTTTCACCGCATTCTTGATCTGATTGATGGGCGGCGCATCATTATCGTCGTTGATGAATTCTGGAAAGCTTTAGAAGATGATTCATTTAAAGCTTTTGCGCAAGATCGGCTAAAAACAATTCGTAAACAAAATGGCATGATGCTCTTTGCAACACAAAGCCCTAAAGATGCTTTGAACTCAACAATCGCGCACACAATCATTGAGCAATGCCCCACCCAAATATTTTTTCCAAATCAAAAAGCAAATTACAATGATTATGTCGAAGCTTTCAAACTTACTGAGCGTGAATTTGAACTGATACAGTCAGAGTTAAGCAGAGAATCCCGTCGTTTTCTCATCAAACAAGGACAAAGTTCCGTCGTTGCAGAACTTAACTTACGTGGAATGAATGATGAGATCGCCGTTTTAAGCGGCACAACAAAAAACATTGAACTCATGAATGAAATTATCAACGAATATGGAGCTGACCCTGACAAATGGCTGCCCATATTTTATCAAAGGAGAAAAAATCAATGAAAAAATATGGCTTAGTTACACTGTTATCTTTTTCTTTTATTTCTCATGCAATATCACAAACGACACCCGATGTAGATGAATATTATAAACAAGCACTCGAGAACACACAAAAATTAAATGCTGCAAAATCAGAAACAGCTGAAACTATTTATAAAACAGCAACTGACACTGCAAATAAAATCAAAGAAATAAATCATCAATTTGAAAATATTCAATCAAAAAAAGACACTAAGCCTGAAGAATTGCAAGCCCTTCAACAAGAGCTTCAAATAAAACTTTCTCTTCTTCAAGCCGATCTTCAAGTGAATTCTTTAAAACTTCAGTCTCTTGATATGATTCAAGCAAGAGATACGAAAACAAAAGACGAATTGCGTGAAGAAAAGGAACAACAAAAGCATAAACATATTGAAAAACAGTTAAAAGAAAAAGAAAAACAATTAAAAGAAAAACTTGAAAGTGCGCGTACAGATGTCAGACTTTAGTTTTTCTCCCTTTGAAAGCGTTTCTGGGTATATTTTAAAACCCCTTGATAATGTGATGGACACAACGGTGAGTGGGCTATCTTCTGCTATTTCAGCGCCCTTAAATCTCGCCGCAATCATTTTTATCTTTCTTTATGGCTATAATGTTATGACAGGTCGCGTTGCGCTTTCCATGCATAGTCTTCTCAATAATGTTGTTAAAATCGTTGTTGTTACAACAATGGCAACAAATGCGGATACATTTAATACTTATGTCAAGGATATTTTCTTCAATGATTTATCCAATGCTATTGGGAATGCGCTTAACAGTAATCCTGCAAGCTCCAATGTTTTTGATTATATTTTGTTAAAGGCAAGTTCGCGTTATCAAGAAGTCTTATACAATGCTTGGTTTTTTGAAAAGATCATTGTGGGTCTTCTTGGTTCTATCATGCTTCTCGCGGTTATTCTTTTTTGTATAGGTGGTTTTATTGTGCAAATGTTTGCACAAGTTGCACTCGTCATGATTATAGGTCTTGGGCCTCTATTCATTAGTTTGTATTTGTTCAATGCAACGCGAAAATACTCCGATGCATGGATTACAACTTTGATCAATTTTACCATTTTACAAGTTCTCGTAATCATGCTTGGAACCATTATATGTCAAGTTATCCTACAGGTTCTCAAAGTTTCATATGAATCAATTTATGTTCTTTTTCCCCCTGTCATCGTCATTTCGATCATAGGAGTTATTATCTTCCGTGCGCTTCCTGGTATTGCAACAGCGCTGGCCTCTGGCGGACCATACTTTAACGCTGGTGTCTCTTCAGGAGGACAGATTTTTACAATGCTTTCCAATGGTGCAAGAGCGAGTGGCAATGCAGTAAAAAGTGCCACTTCACAAATCTCAGGAGCTGCCGGTAACGCTGTTAGAAGTGCGGCAGGGGCGGCAGCAAAAGCAGGTAAATCTGGAGGCGGTCGTGGTCGATTTTAAGATAAAGCACCTCTTTAAAAGA
Source organism: Bartonella sp. CM86QHHN (assembly GCF_042194695.1). Lineage (NCBI taxonomy): Bacteria > Pseudomonadati > Pseudomonadota > Alphaproteobacteria > Hyphomicrobiales > Bartonellaceae > Bartonella > Bartonella sp. CM86QHHN. The sequence continues at coordinate 53,753 of NZ_JBHIND010000081.1, read as the reverse complement.
ATAAGCATTTTTGTTTTTGCCTTGTGTGCGCCCTTTGGCGTACACGCCATGATCCTGTTCCAGATAAGATCTAACATCTTGGGTCTAACAATAAAACCAATCAAAACCTTGCATCACATAAACTTGTAAAAATGTTCAGAACAAAGGCTCTCATGCATTGTATTCCAAGATATTTGTGAGTTCAAAAAATGAAACGAAAAATAACTTTTGTTATGGTCCTAACAATCGCTCTTACTGGTTGTGCCTCTTTGAGTGGCCCTAAAAAACCACCACGCTGTAATGGCAAACATACACGCGCTTTAAATAAAGATAAGTGGAATTGGGACAATAAAAACATTGTCTACCCAGAAAAGAGTGTAAAGCCTGTTACCACTCCCATCATTCTCAATACTTTGGAAAGTGAAAAAGTAACAGCCAATTCAGCTTTATTAAAGCCGGTTATTCATGAAGCACGATCTGATAAAACTGTGGAGGTTATGCGTGAAAAGTGATGCCCTTGAAGAATATATAAAAGAAGCGCGCTCATTTGACATTGATCGCATGCATAGCATGCGCGTGCGGATGAAAATCTCCATGGCTTTAACAGTGCTTTTTGGATTGATGACAATTGCGCTGGCTTTAGCTGTCGCAGCTTTGACACCTTTGAAAACGGTAGAGCCTTTTGTTATCCGCGTTGATAACTCAACAGGCATTATTGATACTGTAAGCGCCCTAAAAGAATCCCCTAACGACTATGATGAAGCGATAACGCGTTATTTTGCCAGCCAATATGTTCGCGCTCGTGAAGGTTTTCAAGCATCAGAAGCAGAAAACAATTTTCGCTTAGTCTCTCTTTTATCTTCTCCAAAAGAACAAAACCGTTTTGCAAAATGGTACGCGGGCAATAATCCAGAAAGTCCGCAAAATATTTATCATAACATGATTGCTACGATCACAATCAAATCAATCTCTTTTATAAGTAAAGATCTTATCCAAGTTCGTTACTATAAAACGATCAGAGACTTGAATGAAAAAGAAAATATTTCCCATTGGATTTCAATCTTAAATTTTTCCTACGTGAACGCACACATTTCAACGTCTGATCGTCTTATCAACCCTCTTGGTTTTCAAGTATCGGAATATAGATCTGATCCAGAGGTGATAAAATGATCAGACTTTTACAAACAATCTCTTTAATTTTTACGATCACTGTCAGCTTTCACACAGCTCTCTCACTTGCGGAAACAGCGCCTGTCAGTGCACGTAAAGATAACCGCATCAGATTTGTCAATTATGACCCCTACAACGTCGTACAAATCATTGGCTCCATTCGCTCTTCGGTTCAACTAGAATTTGCCGTTGATGAAGAAGTAACCTATGTAGGAATTGGAAATTCGGTTGCTTGGCAAGTTGCACCGGCTGGACACTTTGTTTTTCTCAAACCACGTGAAGTTCAGCCTGTGACAAATTTACAAATTGTCACAAGCCGCCAAGATGGAACACAACGCTCTTATCAATTCGAGCTACAAGTCCGTGAAGGCGATGTTTCAGCCGGCAATGAGACGTATTTCTTGGTAAAGTTTCGTTATCCAGAAGATGAAGCCTTACGTAAAAAATTAGCCGAAGCAGAAAAAGAAAAACAACGTGAAGAAAACTTTGTCAATGATATTCTAAATATCCATGAAGATTTTGGACCACGCAATTGGGCTTATGAAGCTCAAGGCTCATCTCTTATTGAACCTGCTTCTGTCTATGATAATGGGAAAACAACAACCTTTACCTTTTTAGGCAACATTGAAATCCCTGCCATTTACATTGTATCGCCTGATGGGCAAGAAGCGCTTATTCCCAAATCGATTAAAGGCAACAAGGTTATTGTTCATGCAACAGCTGCACAATTCACGCTACGACGTGGGAATGAAGTATTGTGCATCTTTAACAAAAGGTTCGTGCCAAAAGGAATTAATCCTGAAACAGGTACGACATCACCATCTGTACAACGTAAAGTGAACCTAGGAAGCAGCCATGAATAACACCGTGGATGAAAAAAGCATTAATGATCGCGATACAATAAAAAATGCTCAAGGGAAAAGTCAACAGAACAATGTGGGGAAAGCTATTGCTCTTATTATTCTTTTCAGTGTCTGTCTTTATTTAGCCTATTCAACACTTGTTACAGACAAAAAGCAACCAATTGAATCTTCAAAAGAAGGAAAAGTTATAAAACAAACAGAGCTTTTTCGTCCTGCAAAGCCTACCCCTCCCCCCTTTGAACAGCCTCAACGAAATAACGCTCTATTACCAAAAGTCGAGCTACCAACACCAAACATCAATCAATTAAATTCTGATAACTCACTGCTGGAAGCAGCACAACGTGCTCCTGTATTAGCTTATGCAAGTACACAACAAGGCAAAATAGATTCACAAACAAATAATGGTGCTTTGCCTCACCAACTTGAAAGCAAACCTGATGAAACGACACAACGTTTTAATCATCTTCTCAAACCCACAGTGCTTGAAGGTATTCGTGCTTCAACCCTTGGCAATCGAAACTACATCATCGCGATGGGAACTTCTATTCCTTGTATTTTAGAAACAGCCATCAACAGTGATCAACAAGGTTTTGCCAGTTGTATCATCTCCAGAGATATCTTATCAGACAATGGTCGTGTTGTGCTTCTTGATAAAGGCACCCAAATTGTTGGTGAATATCGCGCCGGATTGAAAAAAGGCCAAACACGTCTCTTTGTACTATGGAATAGAGCAAAAACCCCCAATGGTATCATTATATCTTTAGCTTCACCGGCAACGGATGCTTTAGGGCGTTCTGGTATGGATGGAGATATTGATAACCATTGGCTCGAGAGGATTGGGTCTGCGCTTCTTGTCTCACTAATAAAAGATGCAACACACTATGCCAATAAACGTTTATCAAAAAAACAGGAAAAAGAAGAAACTGAAACAATCTCTTCAGGACAAAACATCGCAAACATTCTCGTAGAAAATTACGCCAATATTCCTCCAACATTATCCAAAAACCAAGGGGAAATGGTGAATATCTTTGTTGCCCGCGATTTAGATTTTTCCAGCGTTTATAAATTGAAAGTCATCGAAAACAAAAAACAGATTATCAATCGAGCTGTTTCAAGAAACTTTTACAAAAATTCGGCGGTAACTTTAGAATGAACTCAAACTTACATACCATGAGCGATGAAACCGTTGCGATTGTTCTCACAAAACTTGAACCCATCAGTGCTTTTTTGAAAGATGATAGACTCTTTGAAATTGTTATCAATCGTCCCTATCAAGTCATGACTGAAGGATTTGATGGATGGAAAACAATAGAAGCACCGGGGCTCTCTTTTAATGAGCTTATGGGGATTGCGAAAGTTGTCGCATCCTATTCCAAGCAAAACATATCGGACAAAAACCCAATATTATCTGCAACGCTACCAGGCAATGAGCGTATTCAAATTGTCATTCCGCCCGCTGTCGAAAAAGACACGATTAGTATGACAATTCGTAAACCGTCATCGCAGAGTTTTTCTCTCGAAGAGCTCGCAAATAAGGGCCTCTTCTCGCTCTGTGAACAGATCTCTTTCACACCCTTGAATGACTATCATTCTCGTTTTAACGAACTCAAAATCATCGAGCATAAATTAGCCAATGCCTACTGTAATAAAGACTTTGTCTCTTTTTTAAATCAAGCTGTAGAATGCCAGAAAAATATTTTAATTGCGGGAAAAACCGGTTCGGGTAAAACAACATTATCAAAAGCATTAATCGCCAAAATCCCTCAAGAAGAGCGTATTATCACCATTGAAGACACGCAAGAATTGGTGATACCACACCCTAACCATGTCTCAATGTTCTATTCAAAAGATGGACAAGGCTTAGCCTCCGTTGGCCCCAAAGAGTTACTTGAATCATCTTTACGGATGCGTCCTGATCGTATTCTTTTGCAAGAACTTCGAGATGGTACAGCCTTTTATTATATCCGCAATGTCAATTCAGGCCATCCAGGTTCCATTACGACGGTTCACGCATCAACAGCACTTGCAGCCTTTGAGCAGATGACCCTTTTGGTCAAAGAAAGTGAAGGCGGTGGTGATTTAGAGCGTGATGATATTCGAGGCCTGTTGATTTCAATGATTGATATCATCATCCAATGCAAACGGATTGAAGGAAAATTTAAGGTCACAGAAATTTATTACGATCCCTTCAAACAACGAAACATCTTTGGAGGTGACTAAAAGAAGATCACACCGGCTGCCAAAGGCTCTTTTAAAGCAACGATTGCAAATAAGAGAAAAAATGCATGAAAACCAACGAAACAGAAAATAGAGAAAATCTTTTATCGATGACAGAAGAAGAATTAAAAAAACGCCGTGAAGCCGTTGAAGCAGCCATCAGCACCCATGCGATAGAGGGAATAGCGCTTCATCCTACAACACTCAAAATTTTAGAAGAATACGCAAAGGGGAATATTTCACTCGAGGAATTTAACACTCTTATGGATAACGTAAAATTATAAGGAAGCTACGATGCCAAAAGCAAAAGCAAAGACAAAAAATATACAGACAGTTTCTCCCCATCATTATGTTTACCCAAACACCACAACACTCAAAAATAAATATGGAATAAAAGATTTAAAATCCTTTCTGGAGAAATGCTCACATGATACAGCAGAAGCAATGGTTAATCTGCGTGAAGCCCCCTTACCAGAAAATTTTGATAGCTCCTATCTATGCTCTATTCATCACCACTTATTTAAAAATACCTTTGAATGGGCTGGATATCTGCGCCATCTCCCCTTTACATTTGAAGATGGCACCATAGCCGCTATGCCCGAAATGAAAAGAACAGGATGGGAAAATCCTTTTGCACTCGGTGATGAAATCCAAGACGGTTTACAAAAATTAGATCAAACGCTTGACGAAAAAGATAATTTGCAAGGCTTAACGCGCGAGAAATTTAACGCTGAAGCAATAAGCTTATTTAACGCCCTTAACCAACTTCATCCTTTTAGAAAAGGAAATGGACGTACACAACGGGTCTTTTTTGAAAAGCTTGCTCAAGCAGCAGGGCATCAGCTTGACTTTTCACTTGTTACAAAAGAACGCATGATGCTCGCCAGTGTTGCTGTAGCAGAAAATGGTGATCTAGAACCAATGCAACATCTGTTTGAAGATATCTCTAATCCCAATAAAATACTTCTTTTAAAGGAATTCATGAGCAACATGAAAGAACTTGGGCGTAGTGTGAATGATCGCCCTGTTATGGTCACAAAGGAAGGTGAAACCTACACGGGCACCTATAGAGGTGCTGGTTATGATAGCTTTGCTTTCAATGTAAAAGGCGCTTACATCATCGGTAATAAAGAACAACTCACACCAGAACAACTCAAAACATTAAAACCCGGTGATAGATTTACCTTTACCGTTCCCAAAACAAAAGAGCTTGAAAGCATTCTCATTCCACAAGAGAGATTAGCCCCTTTGACAAAAAATGAAACGGCCCAAATGGTTGCAGAAGATTCTTGTGTCCACGCAAGCCTAAAACAGGTCCAGCTATTGTCAAAAATTGTTTATGGTAGTACAAAAACATTAGACAAACAGATGGTAGAAATCATCAACAATCCAAACTTAGGCCAGCAGCTCGCCAACCAGATTGAAAGAGCACCGTACTCTATTTCTCATCTTGCAGGTTTCAGTTTATGTGGACTACAAAATCAGGCACGCGCAAACGCTAAAAATCATCTTGAGATGCTCTGTACTGCCGTTGCAAATTTCACGCATGCTGTAAAATATGCTGAAAAGGAAATTACGCAAGAACATGCAACAGAACAAAGTCGCCTTGCAAAAATGGTAGAAATGCCAAGTCAAAGCTTGCAAAACCTCTTTGCCTTGCCAAAAGAATTACAGCAAGAAGCTTTAGCAAAAAATCCTTTATGTCAAAAAGAGCTCAGCAACTTTGTAAAAAAGATCAATACCCGTCTCTCACCAAATGAACATAAAGCAGTCCAAAATAATGAGTATGAAACACTAGCTCAAAGCATTGGTGTATCAGAAAGTAAAGCTAGGCAAATTACAGAAATTATTAAGCAAACCAAAGAAGTACATCAACGAGCACAAATATGCACAATGCACCGTTCCAAAGCATTCGCTATGGCCTGCTAAGAATAGACAAAAGCTTCCTCCTTAATGAGAAAGGCTCATAAACGAAAACTGTTTGGAGCGTTATCTGCACCTTTGCAAAAAAGAAAGAGTGTTAATATCACACACCTAAAAAGAACATTTCGCAGCATATTCTGATAGAATTGAAAGTAAAATATAATGAAATATACCAAAACACAAATGGTACTCATTTTAACCCCTATCGCTTTAGGTGCTTTAACGATATTCCTTGTCCCTCACTTTTTGTTGTTTATAACAAATGGACTAAAGAGCGATCAAATTTATTGGACTCTTCGTTCAGAACCTTTATTAGTCTTAGCACTAACAGCTGCTGTTTCATTGTTGTATAGTCTCTCGCAAAAACTGCACTTACGTAAAATGATCACTTTTGTCTCCGTTGTTTTTTTTGGAACAACCGCTCTTTACTATATTGGTGGTGAAATAAAACGCTTAAGTCCCTATGTTGGCCAACAAGGAATAACGTGGAGCTACGCTCTTCAATTTATGGATCCCATGGTTGTCTTTGGCATCATCATTGGTGTTTTTTTGTCCCTCATTCAATTCATAACAACCTCTCCACCTAAAAATAAGGTCAAGCGTGCAAAAAAAGGTGTTTTTGGTGAAGCATCATGGATGAATTTAAGAGAGGCAGCAAAAATCTTTCCTGCCAATGGGCAAATTGTTGTGGGTGAAAGATACCGTGTCGATCAAGATAATGTGTGCAACATTCCCTTTGCACCTGGCAATAAAACAACATGGGGAAAGGGTGGAACAGCCCCTTTGCTAACCTTTAATCTTGATTTTGGTTCAACTCATATGATCTTTTTTGCTGGTTCTGGTGGCTATAAAACAACAAGTACAGTAGTTCCTACGTGTTTAACCTATCCAGGGTCTATTATTTGTCTTGATCCTTCAACAGAAGTTGCCCCAATGGTCAAATTTGCGCGTCAAAAAATGGGAAATAGAAATGTCATTGTTCTCGATCCCAACTCATTGTTAACAAAAAACTTTAATGTCATCGATTGGCTTTTAGACGACAGCGTACCACGCACGCAACGCGAAGCGAATATTGTAAGCTTTTCAAAGTTGCTTCTTACAGATAAAAAATCAGACAATTCTTCAGCAGAATATTTCTCGACACAAGCCCATAATTTATTAACAGCTCTTCTTGCTCACGTTGTATTTTCTGATGAATATGAAGACAGCGAACGCAATTTAAAAACATTGCGTGGCATTCTCTCTCAATCAGAAACAGCTGTTGTTAATCAATTACGCATGATTCAAGAAACAACACCTTCTCCTTTTATTCGTGAAATGGTTGGTATTTTTACAGAAATGGCAGAACAAACCTTTTCAGGAGTCTATACAACCGCCTCAAAAGACACCCAATGGCTTTCTTTATCCAATTATGCAGATCTTGTCTGCGGAGATGATTTTTTTTCCTCAGATATTACCAATGGCAATACAGATGTTTTTCTCAATCTCCCCGCAAGCATTTTAAACAGTTATCCAGCTATTGGACGTGTGATTATTGGCGCCTTTCTCAATGCCATGGTTACAGCAGACGGTAACTATAAAAAGCGTGTTTTATTTGTCTTAGATGAAGTTGATCTTTTAGGCTATATGAATATTTTAGAAGAAGCCCGCGACCGTGGACGTAAATACGGTACATCCTTGATGCTCTTCTATCAATCCTCTGGCCAGTTGGTCAACCACTTTGGAGAAGCAGGAGCACGTTCATGGTTTGAAAGTTGTTCCTTTGTCAGCTATGCTGCCATTAAAGATCTCCAAACTGCCAAAGACATTTCAGAACGCTGTGGCCAAATGACCGTTGAAGTAACCGGAACAAACAAATCAAGAGGTTTATCTTTAGGAAAGAGTTCATACAACGTCAATTACCAACAAAGAGCCCTGATTTTACCCCACGAAGTTATTCAAGAAATGCGTCAAGATGAACAAATTATTCTTATGCAAGGACAACCCCCTTTACGTTGTGGACGCGCCATCTATTTCAGAAGAAAAGAAATGTTAGCCGCAGCTGCAAAAAACCGCTTTGCTCCACAAAAGAAAAACTAAAAAACACCCTCTAATGGAGGCCATGCATCAAAACAAAAACATCAAAGGATAAAAGCAGAGATTCTATCTCATAAAAGCCTATAAAGAAGGAATTCCCGCTTGATACAACAAGAAAAATATGGGGAAAAGTCTTTAAATGATGGTATTATACCTGTGCTTACCAATGCCAATTTTCTTTATAAAGCACTCTCCTCATCTCCAAATAATAAATACCAATCATATCTATGCCTTGAGAATCCTATCAGGAAACTTTTGAAGGCACCGTTTTTATAGAGAAATTTTTCTACAAAAAAATTAAAAGACAATATGCATGAAAACAACCCAAATGAACCATTCTCTCTCAGTAAAAGAAAAAAGTGCCAAGATAAAGATTGATACACTCAAAAACACCTACGAATTTGAGGGATTTTTTCCTCACCCAAGTCTCAACATCTCAAAACAATATGCGTGGGGGATTTTCAAACAAAAAGTTTAACACACTCTCATAGACAATGTAACATTATAAGGAATGTAACAATGCCCAAAGCAAAAGAAAAAACAAAAGGAATTCCCTCACCCCATAATTATATCTATCTTGGTACCCAAATTCTCAAAAATAGATATGGAGAAACAGATTTAAAACGTTTTCTGGAAAAATGCTCACATGATAGGCAAAAAGCCATGATCAATCTGCGTGCAGAACCCCTGCCAGAATATTTTAATTCAACTTATCTATGCCATATCCACCAACAATTGTTTAAAAATACCTTTGTATGGGCTGGACATCTGCGCCATATCCCCTTCGCATTTACAGACGATAGCATTGCCGCCATGCCAGAAATGAAAAGAATGGAATGGGGCAATAATTTTGCAACCGGTGAAGAAATCCCTGAACTCTTACAAAAATTAGATCAAACGCTTGCCGAAAAAGACAATTTGCAAGGCTTAACACGCGAAGAATTTGTCAAGGAAGCAACGAGTCTATTTTATTCTCTTCACAAAATCCACCCATTCATAGATGGCAATGAGCACACAGAACAAGTCTTTTTTGAAAATCTTGCCAAAGCTGCAGGACATCAGCTTGACTTTTCGCTTGTCACACAAAAACGTATGATGGCTGCCTGTAGCGAAGCAATGCAATATAGCAATACACAACTGTTGAAAGATCTTTTTGAGGATATCTCCAATCCCCCCAAAATACGTCTTTTAAAAGAATTTATGGACCACATAAACAATACGGGACGCAACGTGGATGATCGCCTTGTTATAGCAACAAAGGCAGGAGAAACCTATATAGGAACTTATAAAGGTTGTTATTCAGAAAGTTTTATACTCGATATGCAAGGAACTTACATCATTGGTAGCAAAGATGATCTCACACCAGAACGATTAAAAACATTAAAACCTGGTGATATCATTACCTTTACCGCCCCCAACAGCAAAGAGCTTGAAAACACGCTTATTCCAAAAGAAACATTAGCGCCTCTCACAAAAAGTGAATGTGCCAAAACAGTTGCGCTAGATAGTTACGTTCTCAAAGCTCAAAAGCAAGTCCGAGCTTACGCAAAAGCTGTTTATGGTGACGCAAACGTATTAAACGAACAGATAGAAGAGATTATTAAAAATCCAGAATTAGGCAGACAGTTTGCTAATCAGATTAAACAGGCACCGCACTCTGTTTCTCCTCTTGCAGGTTTTAGTATATGCGGTCTACAAAATCCGGCACGTGTACACGCTCGAAATTATCTTGATGTGCTCTCTCTTGCAATTGAGAATTATGTGTATACTGTGGAAGCTACCTATAATATAGTCACTCGAGACCATAAAATTAAACAAGAACGCCTTGGAAAAGCGGTAGAGAATCCCAGTCAAAACTTGCAAATTATTTTTGCTTTATCACCGGAAAAACAAAGAGAAATCTTGTCTCAATCTCCTCAATTACACCAAGAGCTCCGTACTTTTATAAACAGTTTAGAACATCGTCTCTCATCAAACGAATGTAGTGCGATCACAAACAAAGATTATGAAACACTTGCACAAAGTATTGGTATATCAGAACAGAAAGCACGAGAAATTACCGACATTGTTCAAAAAGCAAGGAACACTCATAGCCAATTCTACACACGCACACAAAATCGTTCAAATACACTTGCTATGGCCAACTAAAAAATATGAAACTTTGTTTTTTTGATTTAAACACCTATGTGAAAGAGATATTTTAATATTCTTATCATACATGCAAAAAACAGACTACTTAAGCGCCCTACCACCAATTTTGCACATAGCATATACACCATATCCAAAGCAATTGGACAGGATAATTGTTAATTCCTTTTAAACGTCATGATTACTACTGACGAAAGCTACAAAAGCCTATTTTATTTGTCTTAGATGGAGTCGATTTTCGTGGTTATATGAATATTTTAAAAAGAGCACTCATTTTACCCCACGAAGTTATTCGAGAAATGCGTCAAGATGAACAAATTATTCTGATGCAAGGCTCCCCTTCGCGATGTGGTTGCGCCATCTATTTCAGAAGGAAAGAAATGTTAGCCGCAGCTGCAAAAAACCGCTTTGCTCCACAAAAGAAAAACTAACTTCTTATTATGAGATCTTGACTATGAAAAGACCAACCACAAAAACAACATACATTTCTATTTTTTAAAAACCCGTTAACAAAAAGTTTTTGACCGCTTCTTCATACATAAGGAAAACATGATAAAAAATCCGTGTTTTTTCCTTTTTGTATTTTGTGTATCGTTTTACCAATACCCATCGTCTTTACAAGAAAGTCCCCCCCTCAAATCACCTATAACCAAACCAACATTTCCACTTGAGAGCGTCCTGCAAATACATTCCTACAAAGCTTTTTGTTTATAATTTATCCCCTACAAACAAGCAAAAACATTTCACAACGCTAATCATCAATATCAAGACTTAAGAAAAAAAAACGGTTGATCTTTGAGACAACAACTCTCAAAACACCTACACTCAAGAACATCGATTTTTTCCAAAAAAATATTTAAGATATACATCAAAATGAATAAATCATTCTTATACAAGCTTTTCCCCCTTTACGATATCATAAAGTGTTCTATTTTAATGATAAAGCGCTGAAAAAGGCTTTTCTCCCCAACCAAAGAAAGGGTTTCCTCTCTTATGGATCTTAAAGCAGCGCAATATAATAAGAGCAACAATACAAAAATAAAAAACATTTTGTTGCAAAAATACACAAAAAAGATGTTCGTATGGCAAGATATTCATATGGAGCAATAAGAAAAACATAATGGAGAAAAATTTTTGATGACTGCTTTTGCCCATAGATTCACCAATCTGAGAGCTGTGTATGAAAAGTATCAGCACCATCCACTAACCAAGAGCGATTACACCCGCGATATCCACGCCCCTCATCAAAGCGCTCTTGCAAACAACTTTGTTAAAGGAAAAAACAACAATTTTAAGCAACATTTTTCTTTTTGACCTCTTCCTTACACCTCAAAGAACGAAGATTTTACCCAGAGTCAATTTATAGAAAATCCATTTTCTGACTACTTATGGGATTCATATCAGCGTCCTAAATACCAGCATTTTACAGCACAAGATAATAAACAAAGGAAACATCAGAAAAGCTTTTCAAAAGCATCACAAAACGATTGATACACCCCATACACTGGAGGGAAAAGTGCTTCCTCTCATAACAACCAAAATCTCAAAAGAATACGCGAAGGGGAATTTTTCACATGCAGCGTTTAAGACGCTCATCAACCACCACCCTACCTACTTAGGAGAGATTACATGTTAGAGCAAAATTATCTATATAAAGGAACCAAAACACTCAAAAATAAATATGGCATCAAAAACCCTAAAAAACTGTATCAACGCTGTGCTCATGATACAGCCAGAGAAGCGGTCAATTTTCGCCATGAACCACCCCCACAAAAATTTGATGCTTCCTATCTAAAACTAATCCATTGGAGCCTCTTCCACGAAACTTTTGAATGGGCCGGCCACACCCGTGATACATCCTTTACATTTGAAGACGGCACCTCTGCCCATATGCCAGCGATGCGTCCCAAAGGTTATGAAATTCCTTTTGCTATTGGACCGCAGATTAAAAAAGAACTCACACAACTCGAAAAAACACTTAATGAAAAGAACAATTTAAAAGGTTTATCGCGCCAAGAATTTGCTGAAAGTGCCGCTGAAGTTTTTATGGCGCTCGAGCACGCACATCCTTTTAGAAAAGGCAATGGGCGCGTCAATCGAATGTTTATGGAAAAACTTGGACAAGCAGCAGGGCATACCATTGACTTTTCTTTCATCACAAAAGGACGCATGACAGCAGCTTGTATTGAAGCCATGCAATATGGCAATCCTCAACCGATGAAAGATCTTTTTGAAGATATCACGCATCCGCAAAAATCCCTTGTTTTAAAAGAATTCATCTCCCAAATGAGAAACGCTGGATTGGATGAAATTAACAATCGTGTTGTTGTTGCTGCAAAAGAAGATGTAACCTATGAAGGCATCTTTAGAGGTTTTTCAGCAGAAGGTTTTGTCATGGAAGTAGAGGGAGCTTTCGTCGTCGGACACAAAGATGATCTTCCCCCAGAACAAGTCAAAACATTACAAAACGGTGCTCGCCTCTGTTTTCAAAAAACCAACGTTCAAAGCTTAAAAGAAATACTGATCCCAAAAGAAACATTAGCCCCTCTTACCCATGAAGAGTTATTTGAAAGGATTTCAAATGACGCTTATGTTGAAGCATGCCGAAAAGAAATCGAAAATTTATCAAAGACTGTTTATGGTAAAACCCACGCCTTAAAGACAACATTAGGTATCGTAACGGCAGCTCCAAACTTGGGAAATCAATTTGCCGATGAAATTTTAGAAAACCCTCAATCAATTTCTAAATTTGCAGGAAGTAAAATACTTGGCATGAAAAGTTCAAATCGCAGACAAGCCGAACAGACTGTTCCACAACTCAGCCAAGCCTTTAAAAATTATGCCACAATAACACAACAAACAAAAGAAGAAATTTTAGAGCAACACCAAAGAGAACAAAATCGATTGAGTCACGCTGTCGAAAAACCTGGAAAAAATTTACAAAACCTTTTTTCCTTATCAGAAGAACAACAAAGGGAAGCTTTATTGCATTCTCGTTCACTGCGACAAGAACTCCATACCTTTTCACGACAACTACACAATCGTCTATCCTCAGAAGATCGTAAAGCCATACAAGAAAAAGACCATACCAGACTAGCGTGCCTCCTTGGGACATCGGAAAGCAAAGCAAAAGAAATTGCGAATACTGTAAAGAACACCCAAGAAGCACAATGTCAAGCCCGCAGCTTGAAAGTTAGTCGCTCTTCATCGCTTGCTCTTACCGGCTAAAAACGCGTGAACTTTTGCCTTCCAACTAACTCTTAGCGCCAATCATTTTATCTCCATTGCGCCCACCTATTGTTTTAAAATGTTACAAAAGATAGTCCTAAAAATGAATCCTATAATTTACTATAACTTATTGATAATATTTCATAAAAAAACTGTATAAAAGACATAAATGTCCATTACATATCAATATGAATAGCGCGAAGTCTTTGGAGACCATTCAGTTTGATATTCTTCTTTTGTCTTAAAAAATATCAAAAAGTGGGAAATGCGCCAAAGAGGTTTTCTAAAAATATTGAAAGGAAACAGCCATGAAAAAAAATCACCCAAGCCCTTCTACCAATGTAGAGGAACTAAGACGACAAGTTGACCAACAAAATCTAGGTGCTTCTAATGTAGAAGACCTCTACGCAAAGGTTAATAAACCACCTAAAGAACAGCGCACCTCACCTCAATATACACTTCAACAACCACCAGAAACGGTCTTTGCTCCCCAAAAGCCACTTGACCAACAAAACCTAGGAGCTTCTAATGTAGAAGACCTCTACGCAAGGGTTAATAAGCCACCCAAAGAACAGCGCACCTCACCTCAATATACACTTCAACAACCACCAAAAACGGTCTTTGCTCCCCAAAAGCCACTTGACCAACAAAACCTAGGAGCTTCTAATGTAGAAGACCTCTACGCAAGGGTTAATAAGCCACCCAAAGAACAGCGCACCTCACCTCAATATACACTTCAACAATCATCAGAAACGGCCTATGCTCCCCAAAAGCCACTAGGAAATTCCTATGACAGACTTGGTGGGAGACCGAGTGATGGGCGACGCACCGACAGACTCGTAAACCCCTATTCAATAACGGATCTGGCGTCGCAAGGTTGGCAAACACCCTACGACACAGTTGGTGGAGGTGCACAGGGTGGACGACATCCCCAAGAACCAGAACATCTCTATGCAGAGCTTGATTTTGGTGCAAATGGTGGACGCTCTCCCCAAAGACCACTCGAATCCGTCTATGCAACGGTTGGCATGGGAGCTGAAGGCGGGCAAGAATCTGAACAACTAGAAAATCCCATCTATCAAGGCGTTGGCGGAGGCAGAATCTCCCCTCCCAGAACCCCAAAAGATGTGGTTACAACAAAGCTTTTAAAAAACGTAGACTTTCAATATGGTGTAAGAGAAATCCAAGAGCGATGCAGAGTTGTTTATAAAAACGAACATGCTTTGAATGGACCACTTGCGAAGATCCTTGATGATCCTCAGGGTGCAGAAAAAGTCTTATTGGAGCTTGCAGAAAATCCTGAAAGCGCTGGTAAGCTTGCAGGTCACAAAATACTTGGTGTAAAATCTCCAAGCCGCAGAGAAGCTGAAGATGAGTTTACCCACCTTTGCTCAGCTCTTGAGAGACATATACATAATACACAAAAGCTCCATAAACAGTTTACACGGGAGCAGGAAAGAGAAAGAAGTCAAAGACACGAAAGTCCAGAAAGAGACCCAGAACACAGACATCACCACCATCATCATCACGCAAGAGGACGAGAATACAATAGTCCAGAGCCCAGCCCACAACGACAAAGACATGGAGAAAAAGGAATGGCTTTTGCCATGTAAGTGGACATAAACATAAAAACAGATAGGTTTTTGTTTTTCATGTAATTTTTTTTCAGTGAGTTTCTTGGTGCAAATCATTTTATCGTGATTGCACCAAGAATTGTTTTAAAATATTACAAAAAATAGTCCTAAAAATGGATTCTGTAATTTATTATAACTTATTGATAATATTTCATAAAAAAACTGTATAAAAGACATAAATGTTCATTACATATCAATATGAATAGCGCAAAATCTTTGGAGGTCATTCGGTTGGATATCTTCCTTATATAAAAGTTATCAAAACTAAAAGTGGGGAATGCACCAAAGAGGTTTTCTAAAAATATTGAAAGGAAACATGTATGAAAAAACATCATCCAAGCTCTTCTGCAAATCCAGAAGCCCTCTATGCAAAAGTTAATAAACCAACCAGAGGAAACCAGCGCGGTCCAACCCCAGAAGAGGAAGTTCTATACGCATCAGTTAGCACCTCTTCCCCTCTTTCAAGAGACAGACATCATGCTCAAAGGAGTGAAGATCCTGAAACCGACTATACAACGGTTGCTTCTCCAAGACATGAAACTGATGTTCTATACGCATCAGTTAGCAGCGTTACCCCTTCTTCAAGAGGTAAACATCAAAGGACAGAAGATCCTGAAACCGACTATACAACGGTTGCTTCTCCAAGACACGAAACTGATGTTCTATACGCATCAGTTAGCAGCGTTACCCCTTCTTTAAGAGGTAAACATCAAAGGACAGAAGATCCTGAAACTGACTATACAACGGTTGCTTCTCCACAACAAAGAGGAAGATCTTCATCTTCCCTCACAACGGAACAAATAAGTGTCATGCTTTTAAAAAATCCACACATCCAAGCACATGCAGAAGAGATCATGCATTGGGGTAAGATTGTTTATGGCAATGACAAGCTTTTCCAAGAACACTTGCAAGGAATACTTACAGATCCCAGTAAAGGAAAAGAGCTTTCAGATCGACTTGCTGAAAATCCTGAATCTATGCATAAGCTCGCTGGCCATTCCGCACTTGGCATAAAAAGTCAAGCACGCAAAGCAGCTGAAGACGGTTTTAAACCGCTCATTGATGCCATTGATGGTTATACAAAAGCTGTACAAGACGCAACAACAAGACTATCGCAAACCCCTATGGCAGAACAAAGACGTCGTCAAGAAAATTCTCAGCAAGTTGAGAGACACCATCATCGTCATCATCACACAAGAGGACAAGAACACAATAGTCCAGAGCACAGCCCTCAACGACAAAGACATGGAGAAAAAGGAATGGCTTTTGCCATGTAAGGGGGCATAAACATAAAAACAGATAGTTTTTGTTTTTCATGTAATCTTTTTTTCAGTGAGTTTCTTGGCGCAAATCGTTTCATCGCGATTGCGCCAAGAATTGTTTTAGAATGTTACAAAAGATAGTCCTAAAAATGGCGCCTGTAATTCACGATAACTATTGATAACTTATTGATAATATTTCACAAAAAAACTGTATAAAAGACACAAATGTCCATTAAGCTGATTGCAAATAGCGCAGATCTTTGGAAGCTCATTCAGCTCGATATTTCTTTTGTCTCAAAGCGATCCAAGCATAAAAGGCAAGAATGCACCAAAGAGGTTTTCTAAAACAATTTTTGAAAGGAAACATGCATGAAAAAAAACCACCCTCATCCTTTTCCATCCTCTTCAATACAAGAACTTATAAAGCTCTATGAACAAGCAGCGGCAGAAGTCTCAGGCGCAGCAGCCCCCCTTCCTAAAGAAACGCCTTCAAAAAGCAAAAGACTGTCATCCATACCGGAAGAAGATGAGGAAAGACAATCTCTTTTAAGAGAAGAAACTGTATATGCATCAACAAATCCAACAGCTTCGTTAACAAGAGGCGGCTCTACCAAAAGGCAGAGAAAACCTGAAACGACACACGCAACAGTTACTTCACAAGTTACCCAAAGGACAACAAGAGTTCTCTCAGAGGAAGAAATCATTCTATTGCTTCCACACCATTCATTAATTAGAACATATCAAGAAGAAATCCAACATTTATCCGCAAGTGCCTATGGTAACCCAAACATTTTGCAAGAAAAAATGCAGGAAATTCAAAGAAATCCCGCTGCAGGAGAAGAGCTCTCATGGCGCATGGCAGCATATCCTGAAAGTTTTGCTAAACTTTCCGGCACCAGCGCGCTGGGCTTCAAAAGTCGAGTACGTAGACACGCGGAAGAGAGTTATTCCGCCCTATGTGTCACCGTTGATTGTTATACAGAAGCTGTAAAACAGGCAAGAGAGAGCCTCTTACAATCTCCAGAGCAAGAACTCAAAAACTATGAACGCTTCATGGGGAAGGAAGCCGTCGCTAAACTTCTGCAAAAACCAGATCAACGCGAAAAAGAAACGCTTTCAGAGACAGAAATTTCTACCAAAATTCACCAACATTCAAAAGTCAGAAGACACCATGCCCAAATCAAATATTGGTGCACTGTTGTTTTTGGTAACGCAAACATTTTGCAATCACAAACAGAAGAGCTTTTCCAAAACCCTGAAACAATAGAACAGCTGGCACAGCAACTTGCCGGAAATCCTCAGTCTTTTAACAAATACACTGGTCGTAACTTTTGTGGCTTTAAAAATAAAGCACGCAGACATGCTGAAGCGGGTCTTTCTCACCTCATTGACGCCGCTGACAATTATGCAACAGCTGTAACACAAGTAAGAGAGAGCCTTTCAAAAACTCAGCAGGCAAAACAAGAACACAATGAAGCATCTTCTGACAGAGCGCAAAACTTGCATCAACAACAAAGCGTCTCACAGTCTGCTCAACGCCCTGAGCCTTCAATAGTAACGCATGAAGGAGCAACAATCTCTACGCAACAAAGAGAAACAGATATTCGTCCTCGCAAAACTGCCGCCCCAAAAGCGATGGCTTTTGCCAGCTAAACAGACATAAGTTTTCACATTAAATCTAACGTCTTGGCGCAACACAGGAAAGAGGTGTTTGCGCCAAGAAAGAGAGAAAATTGAAACAAAATTTATTTTTCCGTCCCTTAACCCAAACACTGGAGAAAACAATCTTTAGAGAATGAATATGATCTGAGCCAAGAGAGTCAAATCATACGAAACCATTCAGTTTCATATCCTCTCTCATAAAAGCAAATGAAAAAGCATAAAACAGAATAAAAACCAACGTACATTTTTAAATAGTATTTAAAAACAATATTGGAAGAGTTTGAAAGGAACATGCATGAAAAAAAGAAATCCCTCCCCTTTTATCACCGAAATGATGGAAAAATTTCAACAACAGGCTGAACAATCCCCCACCAGAACCCCTCCTTCCCAAGTTTCTCAAAGTTTGCCAAAAGCAACTGTAGAAAAACGCCCAGAAAATTTATCCCACCACCCAAAAGTTGCTCCACCACCTCCCCCACGTATGAAAAGCCCAGTACAAACCAGCACAATGCCTCCTAACGCCAAAAACCAAGAGACACCTCCCCCACAAAAAAAAGCAGTTCCGCCAAAACCTCCGCGTGTAAAAGAGAGACAACAACATAAACCGACAGTTCAAGAGTCCCCCTTCCTACAGACAAAAGTGGCTCCACCCCCTCCTCCACGCATGAGAGAAAAAACACAAACCAGCACAACAATCTACAACTCAAAAATCCAAGAAAACTCCTCTCCGCACACAAAAACAGCTCCACAAAGACCTCCACGTGCAAAAGAGAGGCAACAACATAAACCAACAGTTCAAGAGTCCCCTTCCCCGCAAAAAAAAATGGCTCCGCCCCCGCCCCCACGTATGAGAGAAAAAACACAAGCCAACGCAAAAATCCAAAAGCATGAAACCCAAGAAAGCCCCTCCACGCGCATAAAAATGGCCCCACAAAGACCACCGCGTGCAAAAGATAGAGAACAAAATAAACCAACTGCTCAAGAATCCCCTTCTCTACAGACAAAAGTGGCTCCGCCCCTTCCCCCACGCATGAGAGAAAGAGCACAAAACGGCACAAAAATTCAAAATCCTGAAACACACGAACCAAGTGTTAGACCCAAAACATCATCACATATGAAAGTCAGGCAGCAAAGCAGTTCATCATCACAAGACAGTGGAACATATGCCGTCCCGCCTTCAAGAAAAACGCACCGTATACAAAACAGAAAACAAAGCGATACTGTCGTCCCAAAAACTTCCTCTCCACACACAGCAATTGAACAACCAAAACCGTCTCACGAACAAAAACCATCTATTAATACAATGGAAAGAGAGCTATTGCTCGTAGCATATCAAGAAGAAATACGATTTTTGAGCGAAAAGGTTTATGGCGAACGGCTTATTTTAAGTGAAAGAATAGAAGCAATCAAAGAAAACCCCGATATGGGAGAACAGCTCTTATGGGATGTTACAGAACGGCCTAAGTCTATTTCTAAGCTTGCTGGTAGAAAAGTTCTTGGCATAAAAAATCATGCGCGCAAACAAGCTGAAGAAACTCTTCCCACCCTATGTGCTGCTATTAACGGTTATGTGTATACTTCAAAATATACAAAAAGTGAAAATATTTCTCAAGGTCCTCACACGGAACAACAACATCAGCGACAAGCACAGGAGGAAGAGCTAACAAATCAACATTTACAAAATCCGCTCAATTCAGAAAAGAAAATAAAACCTCTCTCAAATCAGGAAATTGCTCGCAGAGTTCAACAAGATCCATCGGTTCAATATGGTCAAAGAGAGATCCAATATTGGTGCCAAATTGTTTATAAGGATCCATTTATTTTGCAATATAGAATGGAAGATATGCACAAAATTCCAGAGATAGGAGAAGAAATTGTATTTCAAATTGAAAAGGATTGTACATCTTTTGCTCCTCTTGCTGGTAAGCAAGTCCTTGGCTTAAAAAACGGAGCACGAAAAGCTGCTGAAGAAAATCTTCCTACCCTTTGTACCGCCATTAAGGATTATGCTGATACGATAAAACAGTTAAGAGAAGCCATTGTGCAAAACCATCAGGCAGAACAACAAAAACGTCATCAACCGCTTAACGATCTCGATAAAAAATTGCAACAGCAGCAAAACTTATCGCAGTCCCCGAAGCTACCTGAGCGCTCAACAATAAAGCAACATCAAGAAGTTGCAGAAACTTCTAGACAAGAAAATCAACCGCATGTTCGACCGCGCAGAGCCGAAACATCAAAAGCAATGGCTTTGTCGTGACAGTATAATCATCGTTGACTTTTCATACACCGTCTTTGGTGCAATCATCTTACCAAGATTGCACCAAAGACGGTGTATGAAATACAGAAAACTTTGAATAAGGCACCCCATTATTTTACAGAATTCATTGATAAAATTTCACGATAATACTTCAAAATTATAAACTTTAACTTTGTTCCATGCGAATAAGGTCAATTTTTTCAATCATTCAAATAGGCATTCTTCTTTGAAGAAAACGCTATGAAAATAATATAAGGCAAAAAATGTAAACAAAGAAGATTTCAAAAAATAATGTTACCATTTGAAAGGAAATATGCATGAAAGAAAACACAGAACATTGTGCCTCCTCTACACAGGAAGAATTGCAAGAACAACACTCTGTAATTAATGCAGCCATTTCAAAGCAAATCAATGAAGAAGCGCAAAATTTTTTCTACCCCAATAGCAAAGTGCTTAAAAATAAATACCGCATCAAAGATAAAGAAATATTAAAAGAATGCTGTTCTAATGATGTAAAAAAAGAAATGATAAAACTGCATCAAGAACCTCTACCAGAGCAGTTTAATGCCTCTTATCTAAAATACCTTCATCAACGCCTCTTTTCCCGTACATTTGAATGGGCCGGACAAACACGCGAAAAGCCTTTTACATTTGAAGATGGCTCTGTTGCTTCTATGCCCATTTTGAAAAGAAAAGAATTTACAAAACCTTTTGCGATTGGCAGAAAAATACAGGAGGGACTAGAAAAGTTAGATAAAACGCTTGCTGAAAAGAATAATTTACAAGGCTTAACGCACGAAGAATTCGTTGAACAAGCAGCTGGTATAATGATAGATTTGCACCACTTGCATCCTTTCAGAGAGGGCAATAGGCGCACAAAGAGACTGTTTGTTGAAAAACTCTCTCAAGCAGCAGGACATGAGCTAGACTTTTCTCTTGTGAGCAAAAAGCGTAAAGACTTTGTCCGCGCCGCTGCCATGGAACATGGTAACCCAGAGCCTATGAAGCATCTGCTTGAGGATATCTCAAATCCAGAAAAATTGCTCCTCTTACGAGAATTCACCAACTCTATGAGAGAGCTTGGATTGGATGAAAAAAATTATTATCTCGCTGTCGTTGCAAAAGAAAGAGAAACCTATCATGGTACCTATAGAGGCAGTGGACCCAATGGCTTTATGCTTGATGCCAACGGCATTTTCATCTTGGGAAATAAAAAAGATCTCACCCCAGAGCAAATACAGACATTAAAAATCGGTGACGCCCTCTCCTTTACAGCACCAAAAATTCAAAACCCAGAAAAAACCCAGCAAAAAACATTGCTTCCAGAAGAAAAAAGAGCCACTCTTAAAAACGATGAAATAACTGAAAAGAGCAAAGACAACGCATCCATTCAAACAAAGAAAAAGGGAAAATCCTATTTTTCACCATGGATTGCCCCTCATACTTTACATGACAGCGTTGAAGCTATGCCCAAAAGTTTGCAAGAACAAGAAAAAGAACAAATGGCACAACCAATTGCTCAATCTGCTTCCGCTATGAGGCAAATGCAAAAAGATTTTCAAAAAAACATTTTACAGAGCAGTAATACAGCGACAAATGATCCAATATCTGTCAAAATAACAAAGGAAACACGCTCTGATCATCAAGAAATAGAAAAACAGCCCCCCAAAAAAGCAATGGCATACTGGGATACTGGTACAAGAAAAACGAACACCGTCCCTCTCACCTTACAGGAGAAATTATCATCACCGCCTGAAACCGAAGAAAATAAGACAATGTACCGTAATTTCTTTTGCCCTAATAGTATCACCTTAAAAAATAAATATGGTATAAAAGACTATAAAAAATTAAAAGTGCAATGTGCCCATGATACAACAAAAGCAATCATTCATCTACGCCAAGAAGCGCCACCGCAAAAACTAACTTCCACATATCTCCAATATATTCATCACACCCTATTTAAAAATACTTTTGAATGGGCCGGACAAACACGCGAAAAACCATTTACATTTGAAGATGGTACCGTTGCTTATATGCCAATGATGAAAAAAGCTGGGATTTCTTTTGCCTCAGCAAAACAGATACAAGAGAGACTAGAAAATTTAGATAAAATACTTGCTGAAACGAATAGTTTAAAAGGCTTAACCCGCGAAACATTTGTTGAACATGTCACTGAAATGTTGATACAGCTCAACTATACACATCCTTTCAGAGAAGGCAATGGACGCACGCAACGAATGTTTTTTGAAAAACTTGGGCAAGTTGCTGGCCACACACTCGACTTTTCTCTTGTAACAGAAAAACGTATGAATCTTGCCAGCATTGCATCGCTAAAACATAACGATAAAGAAGAAATGAAACATCTGCTTGAAGATATCTCAAATCCAGAAAAAATACTTATTTTAAAAGAATTCATGGACAGTATGAAACATATCGGGCTTGAGAGTATTCATCATCATCTTATTATAACAGCAAAAGAAGGTCATACCTATAAAGGCTTTTACAGAGGCAGTGGACCCAATGGCTTTATGCTTGATGCTAACGGAATTTTCATCTTGGGAAATAAAAAAGATCTCACCCCAGAGCAAATACAGACATTAAAAATTGGTGACGCCCTCTCCTTTACAGCACCAAAAATTCAAAACCAGCAAGAAGTGCTTATCCCCGCACAAACAATAGCCCCCCTTACCAACAATGAAATTGCCACAAGGATAAAACACAACGCATCCATTCAAGCAAGAAGAAAAGAAATAGAAACTTTGTGCCAAATCATTTATGGCAATCGTCATATTTTGCGGGAAAGAATTGAGATGATCCATGAAAATCATACTGTGGGAGAACAGCTCACCTATCAAATTACCACCTCTCCCCAATCGATTTCGAAGCTTTCTGGTAGCAATGTATTTGGCATAAAAAACAACGCGCGCGCCAATGCTGAAGAAAATATTTTGCCCCTCTGTAGAGCCATTGATCGTTATATCAATATTTCTAAACAAACAGAAAGAAACATTCTCCATACCCATCATGTAAAACAAAGGCGGTGTGAACAGTCGGTAGAAATGCCTAAGGCTTGGATGAAAAATCTCCTTTCCTTGTCAAAAGCACAACAGCAAGAAATGTTATCAAACTCTCCTGAATTAAGGGGGGAGATAAGGACTTATATCAAAAAAATCAATGAGCGCTTATCTTCAAACGAGCATGAAGTTATAAAAGAAAATAATCCTGAAAGACTTGCGAAGAGTCTTGGCACATCAACCATCAAAGCAAAAGAGATTATGGAAATAGTCAAGCAGATAAAAGAGATAGAACCGCATATACAACCCATGTATTTTTATAACCATAAATTCGATGAGCGCTTCGCACCAAACCAGTATCAATCTATCCAGCATCAATCTATAAAGAAAAATAATGAAAAAAAATGTTCCAACACCCTTGATAAAGAAGCAATTAAAGTGCAAAAAATGATAGAAATCGTCAATCAGAGTCCCAAAAGACAAGAAAATATTCAACCTCACAAAACGGAGCACATAAAAGCAATGGCAATGAATATCTAAAAGGTTCATAAACTTTAACTTTTTTGCCCCCTCTGGTAAAAATGATAGCCTTTACCCCCCCCTCTGCCTTCATCGGCAAATCAATTGCACCTCAACGAGAATGGAAACCATGAGAGAGTAATTTTATCTTATTTCCTCAGATTTTATCCTCATCAACTGTGAAAAGAAACCTGAACAGGAAAAATGCTGTTGAAAGATCATGTCTTTCTATCCTCTTTTTTATGTAATCTCTAAAACGGGAAGGCTGCCACATTTGGGGAGAACATAAAGTCGTAAAAGTAAAAACCAATCACCAGCTTTACCATCACCTTTTAGCTCAGCCTTACGACTTTTTAAAACATCTAAAGCGCTGTTTTTTTTAATAATGAATAAATAATGGAAATTGCGTATTGCTCCACGCTTTTATTTTATTTGCGTTCTTTAATAGGGTCACACCCCTCACATAAAACAGAACGGTATTGGGTTGCACTATTCACGACATCACCCATAAAGAGAAATTATCATTATATATCCCTTCAAACTGTTATGATATCACTCGCATATTTCAGTTTGAAAAAGAAATTTTAATTATTTTATGGCAACAATAAAAATTTTAATACAACAGTAAACAAGGAGCATAAAAAAGTCTTCAAGCACCATTGTTGACAGAAAGATAAACACCGTCGTAAAACGCTTTCAAAAAGTATCCTTGATTAGGATAGAGTTCAGATTTTACGATTTAAAACGCTTTATTTCTCCTGTCATCGCTTCTCTTTTACAACAAAGCTGATATATCTTTATGACATTGATTAAAAAAATTGCAACAGTTGCTTCCGGAACCCTCATGAGCCGTATTTTTGGCTTCGTACGCGAAATGCTTATGGCCGCAGCCCTAGGGACAGGTCCTGTTTCTGATGCCTTTAACGCTGCTTTTCGTTTTCCCAACACATTTCGTCGTTTTTTTGCTGAAGGTGCCTTTAACGCTGCTTTCATTCCTCTTTTTGCAAAAAAAATCACTGAAGAAGGTCACGAAACGGCATGCAAATTTGCAGAAGAAGTCTTTGGCGTTCTCTTTTCGCTGCTCTTACTGTTAACGATTGCGATGGAACTGAGTATGCCTTTTTTGGTACGAACCATTATTGCCCCAGGTTTTACCGAAGATGCAACAAAATTTAACGCTACCATTCACTTTACTGCAATCATGTTTCCCTATTTAACCTGCATGTCGCTTGCTGCCATGATGGGGGGCATGCTTAATGCACTGCGACGCTATTTTATTGCCGCCATTGCCCCACTCTTTTTAAACATTATTCTGATTGGTGTGCTTGCCTATGCTTGGATCTATAAACTTGACGCTTGGCATATCGGCTTAAATCTCTCTTGGGGTGTATTGGCAGCAGGGCTTCTTCAGCTCACCTTAATTGCCCTTGCTTTGCGTCAAAGTGGAATGAAAATTTCCTTCCGCCAGCCCCATTTAAGTCCTAATGTTCGTAAGCTATTAACTTTAGCATTCCCCGCAGCCATCACAGGTGGCATCACGCAAATTAATTTGCTTATTAATACCAACATTGCTTCTAGTCAATCGGGTGCTGTCTCTTCTTTGATGTATGCTGATCGTCTTTATCAATTGCCTTTAGGCGTAATCGCCATTGCCGTTGCAACCGTTCTTTTACCAGAGTTAACACGCGCTTTGCGGAGCAAAAAGCATAAAGAAACCCACCATTTACAAAATCGCTCTATTGAATTAACATTGTTGTTAACACTTCCAGCATCCATTGCTTTTTTGCTGCTCTCCACTCCCATTGTCAGTTTGCTCTTTGAGCGAGGACAATTTACCAGTCAATCAACACACCATGTTGCACAATTACTAGAACTTTATGGATTAGGACTTCCAGCTTTTGTTCTTATTAAGGTCTTTATTCCTAATTTTTTTGCCCATGAAGATACCAAAACACCGATGATTTTTACAGGTATTTGCGTTTTCATCAATATCAGTCTCGCCTTAACATTATTTCCTATTCTATCTGCACGAGGCATTGTTATTGCTGAAATTACCTCTGGATGGGCCAACACCCTTTTGCTGTGGAGTGTCCTTATCAAACGCGGTTATTGGAAATACGACTTCCAACTGATAAAGCGAATATTATGTCTCATGATGGCAACTCTTTTGAGTGCACTAGCCCTCTATTACGGATTGAATGTGTTTGGTTTTTTGTCTTTTCCTTTATCCTCACAAGCATCATTTTTCTTGCGCGCGATCACCTTAGCTGGGATCATGATTGGCATATTTTTGATCTATTTTAGTGCCTATTTTTTATTCAACACCCGTTCCTTTTTTCACACGCTTAAAAATTTGAAAAAACGCTCATAATATCTATACTTTGTCAAAAACAATAAAATGAATAACCTTAATTGAAGAAAGAGCACTCCTATGGATACCTTCACACCACTTGTATTTTCCGGCGTACAACCGAGTGGTCATTTACATCTTGGCAATTATCTTGGAGCCATTCAGCATTGGGTTGAACTGCAAAACTCTCATCACTGTCTCTATTGTGTTGTGGATATGCATGCGCTCACCGTCAACCCAGATCCCCTTACTTTACGCGAATCCACCAGAACAGTGACAGCAGCCTTTTTAGCCGCCGGTATTGATCCTCAAAAACATATTATTTTTAATCAATCACGTGTTTTTCAACATGCTGAACTCGCCTGGATTTTTAATTGTGTTGCCCGCATTGGCTGGCTTCAACGCATGACACAATTTAAAGATAAAGCGGGAAAAGATCGTGAAAAAGCATCCATCGGGCTTTTTGCTTATCCTACTTTGATGGCTGCTGATATTTTAGTCTATCGTGCAACGCATGTTCCAGTAGGCGAAGATCAAAAACAGCATGTTGAACTCACACGCGATATTGCACAAAAATTTAACAACGACTATGCACAGCGTATTGCCGAATTAAATTTTGGCATCTCTATGCAAACAGATGAAGAAAAAAGACAAGGCTTTTTTCCTCTTCCAGAAGCACTGATTGGAACAACAGCCACACGCGTTATGTCTTTGCGCGATGGGACGAAAAAAATGTCAAAATCAGATCCTTCAGATTTTTCACGCATTAATTTGACCGATGACGCTGATCTTATCGCAAAAAAAATACGCAAAGCCAAAACGGATTCGGCTCCACTTCCCGATACCCTTGCCACTTTAAAAGAACGACCAGAAGTAGATAACCTGCTTGGTATTTATGCCGCCTTTGCCAAAGTTAGCAAAGAAAAGATTCTTTTAGAATTTTCTGGTCAACAATTTTCGCATTTTAAAACAGCTCTAGCCGACCTTGTTGTCCATAAGCTTGCCCCTATAACAGAAGAATTACGTCGCCTTCATCAAGAAAGCGGTTATATCGACTCTGTTTTGCATGATGGCGCTAAACGTGCTAGTATGCTCGCAGAAGAAAATATGAAAAAAATTCGTGAAATTATTGGATTTTTGCACGATACATAAAAATAATAAAACTAAAAACTGTAGAGAGCAAAAAAATCGTTTGTACAAAATAGAGAAAGTGCATGATTTCCAAACCCCAAAATCCGAAAAAAGAACCAAAGAAAAAAAACTTAGTTATTATCGATGAAACACCAGAGTGTCGGCGTGCCGTTGCGTTTGCCGCACAGCATGCCCAAAATACCAGTAGAACATTGGTATTACTTTGTGTCGTTGATAGTGTAGAATTTCAACATTTTCTGGGTGTAAACAACGTTATGCGTACAGAATCAAAGCAAAGTGCTCATAAAATATTAGGAGACATTGCCAGTGAAGTCCGCACCACCCATGCGCTTGAAACAGAAATAGTAGTGCGTGAAGGAAAAAAAATTGATGAGATTTCTAAACTGATCGACGAAGATAAAAGGATTGCACTGATTGTTTTAGCAGCCAGTGGACATACAGAAGGACCAGGACCCCTTGTTCAATTAATCGGGAATAAAGGAACAGCTTTTTCAATCCCTGTCATTGTTATTCCTAGCAATCTTGCCGATGAAGATATTAGATCTATTGCCTAAAAAATATAATATTCTACAATGTAAGATCTTCCCAAGCCTTCATTATAAAAGGAGAATCTATGTTTATTCAAACTGAAACCACCCCAAACCCTGCAACACTTAAATTCCTGCCAGGACGCGTGGTTCTTTCTGAGGGCGTATTAGAATTTCGTGACCGTGAAGAAGCAGCTAAAAACTCACCTTTAGCGGCTAAACTGTTTAATATTCCCAATATCAATGGTGTCTTTTTAGGTTATGATTTTATCACCGTAAGCAAAAAAGAAGGGGAATGGCAACATCTTAAGCCCGTCATTTTAGGCACAATTATGGAACATTTTCTATCCAATGAGCCAGTGATCACCACCAACGCTACAACACAAGCACAAACCCATGCCCTTAACGAAGAATTTTATGACGAAAAAGATGCTGATATTGTTTTAACCATTAAAGAGCTCCTTGAAACGCGTATCCGCCCCGCAGTTGCCAACGATGGTGGAGATATTACTTTTCGTGGATTTGAAAATGGTATTGTTTATCTCAATATGCGCGGCTCCTGCGCTGGATGTCCCTCTTCAACGGCAACCCTCAAACATGGTATTGAAAACCTTTTACGCCATTTTATCCCTGAAGTTTTAGGCGTTGAAGCCATGCCACAATAAATATTGACCTCAATAGGTAAAATAACCACACCGATTGCCCCTCTTCAACAGCGCTCAAACATGGAATGTAAAGATCTTACGTCATTTTATTCCTGAAATTTTAGAAGTAAGCTATGCAGCCATAAAAATAGAGTACTGTTAAAAAAATCTGTCCAATAATGATACCTTCACTCACCTTTCACCTCCACATATACCTTAAAAAGCTTTCAAAGCTCCCTTTAGGAAACATACGTTGTTTCAACAAACCAATTTACGTACACAGAAGTACAACGCATGGGCGTACATTTTAAATTTATTTTGTTTTATAATCTTGTCATGCAATTTTAACGAGGAAAACACGACCTCGTTACAAAAAAGAAAACCCAAAAAAGAAAACATCGTAAGATAGAGTGCCCATTTGCTTCATCTTTCTCAGTGCTTCCAACGACAAATCACGCAAAATACTTCTTGTAGCAAGCCGGCACCATCATCATATCTGCCAGCCCCTAATGATGCGACAGCTCTTTCATTAAGACGATTCATAAGAGTCATTTTTAATCCTTTCTTTCCTCATTTTTACCCACACGCCAGCCCCGCTTGTGGTGTGCAAGCAAGTGATTTTAATTGATTCAACATGGAACAGATTTGAAATGAGAGAATCCCACGTTATTCGGAGTTCTAATTCAATATGAATAACGCTAATTTATTATTATAAATCAATATGTTGTTTCAGCCACTCGACAAAGATCATATTTTCCAACTTGAATGAGAATTCTGACATTTTTCTTATTTCAATTCTGTTTTTATTGCATCAATCAAAATCGTCCGCTTACACAGCACAAACTGGATAATAACAAAAACTATTTTTAATAGCTCTTATGTACACTTTTATAAGAAACTGTTGCAGCACTAAGAGCTGGAAAATGAATGACAGTACGATCTTGTCAAGGTCATAGCGTCCTTTTTCCATTCTTAAAATCAAGAATTTCCTCTATCATTTTCAATCTCATTTCCATAAATATGACGCAAAAGGTGTAACTACCCATAAAAAATAAATACATTGAAGCCAGATCTATTATGGTTGTTTGAGAAATTATCTGATAAAAAAATGAGAATATTTTTTCAATTCAGCAGAAATAAGTTTGTCTACTTTACGGCGTTGTTTTTCTCATAAAGCGCACACTTTTATTGTTGCTTATGAGTCAACATCCAGTCCCCTCATAACCCCATATTAAAAGAAAAGAAAGAGTCGCTATTTCTCTGCGATACATGGCTTTGCAATAAAGGAAAACATATTGCTCCTATCTGATTGGTGCAATCTATGAAACAAGAAAAGAAGCCCATTGGAGAAAAATATGCCCAATTAGAGAAGAATGTAAAAATAGAAAACCAACGAAATGCAAAAACAATTGCAAGAAGATAAATGCCTAAACTTTTTTCACAAACTCCGACTTTAAACTCATCTGACCGATCCCAGGAATTTTGCAATCGATATTATGATCCCCATCCACCAAGCGAATATTCTTTACCTTCGTCCCCCCTTTTAAAACAGATGAAGCGCCTTTTACTTTCAGATCTTTTATCACCATAACGGTATCTCCGTTTGTTAAAATCTGACCATTGGCATCATAAACAGTATTGACAAGAACCGTATCATCGTTTTTTTGCGGCCATTCATGTGCGCATTCAGGACACACAAAATTTTCACCATCTTCATAAGTATAAAGACAATCACAACGAGAACATTTGGGATATTGGGTCATAAATTCCCCTTTTTTAGAAAAAACATTCATTATGACTGGTCATAAAGCAAGAAGTGCTTATTGTCCATTATTTTAGAAAAATGTTTCCCTTTGTTTCAATCCTCATCTGCCAACTGTGTTCATGAATGCTATCATCACATACTATACACAAGTTTATAAAAATGATTGATCATTATACAACTCAAATAACCCCCCCGTATATCATAAAATTTACGCACTTCATTCTCTCTAATAAATTAATCAAAATCATTTTCTTATACATCACCAATGCAATTAACGAATGGATAACAAAACAATTAGAAAAGGAACATCTTTGAATAAAACGTTCTCAGAGAGCTAAAAACTATTGCAGCATTGAGAAACAAGAAAATGATGTCCCCAACTTAACCTTTTATTTAAGTAAAGATAACAGTCATAATGTTAGAGAACAGACTGATTTATAATCATAGTTAATGGTTTTGTATATTGAATGAGAGCCGATAAATAAGCTGAGATTCTCTCAACCCCTTTTACATTGAAACAACCAAAGCCTTTTGTTTGCATGTTACAAGTAGGAAAATCCGTGTAAAACGATTATCCAAAATACTAAACACTCTCAAATATAAGAGCCAACATTGAAAGCGGGCAAAGTGAATGATGGTGCCGTCTTACTCTCTCATAAGCGTAAAAATGCTGCTGTTCAATGGATGGCCGGTTATACCTTTCAAAGCAACACGCATAAGATGCGTTTTTAGCGTCTTGAGAGAGAAGCTTCTTTAAAACAAACATATGAAATGTGCAACAATGATCGTATTTTGTTTTGTATGAGAAACATTCCCCTATTAAACAAAAATTTCTATCAAGCCATTGAGCAAACCCATTGGACATAAATGATCCGATTATGCTCGATTATAATTTCCTACAGCATTTAGTTTTAAGAATCCCGCAGTTTTAGGAATCCGATTGATATGGAAAGGTGGAAAAAACAAGTCTCGCCTAAAAATAGAGTTAAGCTCTCCCTTATGCACATAAAATCACACCCCTAAAATCACATCCATGTGATCAATCATCATACCTTTACAAAAAAACATTCCAATGATCTTAGGTGATAATATCAGGACGATCTCGCCCCAATGCTTGTTGTATGTTTAACAGTTTTAATGCCACCTGTTGCAAAGGTTGGAGAACTTCTTGCGGATTAAAATTGTGTTTGCGCGGATCACTTTCATACTGTTCAAAATAAAGTCGTAAAGTAGCACCTAGCGTCCCTGTTCCCGACAAACGAACCACCAACCGTGCTCCATTCTCGAAAAAAATACGTATACCTTGCCGCGTGCTAACGCTCTGATCAACGGGATCATGATATGTAAAATCATCTGCTTTTTTGACGAAAAATCCAGAAATTTCAGTTCCTGCATGTGGTAAGTGCGCACGCAAATACTCTATAATTTCCAAAGCTTTATCTGCTTCGACTTCTTCATAATCATGCCGTAACGTGTAAAAACGCCCATAGGTGGACCAATGCTGTTGAACAATCTGTGCGACAGTTTTTTCTGTTACCGCTAAAAGATTTAACCAAAATAGGACAGCCCATAAACCATCTTTTTCGCGGATGTGATGAGAGCCCGTTCCAAAGCTTTCTTCACCACAAAAGGTTACTTTTCCCGCATCCAAAAGGGTTCCAAAAAACTTCCATCCCGTTGGCGTTTCAAAAAAATTTAATCCGTGTTTTTCCGCAACCAGATCAGCAGCACGCCCCGTTGGCATAGAACGTGCTATCCCCACAACACCTTTTCGATATCCTTTAATGAGGTGTGCATGTTCAGCCATAATAGCCAAAGAATCCGAAGGCGAGACAAATTGTTGACGTCCAATAATGAGATTACGATCTCCATCACCATCAGAGGCGGCGCCAAGATCTGGTCCTTGCTCTGACATCAATAAATCATAAAGATCCTTAGCATAAACCAAATTGGGATCTGGATGACCGCCTCCAAAATCTGGCAAAGGAATACCATTAACCACCGTCCCTTCAGAAAATCCTAAGCATTTTTCAAAAATTTCATGGGCATAAGGCCCTGTTACCGCATGCATGGCATCAAACCGTAAAGTAAGACCTCGAGCAACAGCCTTGGCAATACAGTCAAAATCAAAAAGCTCCTGCATCAAAGCAACATAATCAGCGACAGGATCGATAATATCAATCCGCATGGCTCCCATAAAGACCGTACCTTGCCTATCTAAATCAATATCTGGTGCTTCAAGAATTTTATAAAAGGAAAGACGTTGCGATGTTGCAAAAATAGCATCACATAAAGAATTAGGAGCCGGTCCACCATTGGAAACATTGTATTTGATACCACAATCTCCCTCTGGACCACCAGGATTATGGCTTGCAGAAAGAATAAGTCCACCATGGGCATGAGTTTTACGAATAAGATGCGAAACAGCAGGTGTAGAAAGAATACCGCCCCTTCCCATTTTAATAAGAGAGACACCATGCGCCGCTGCCATCTTCAACACAATCTGAAGGATAGTACGATTAAAAGTGCGCCCATCCCCCCCCAGAATCAACATTTTTCCTTCAAGAGGTCCAATATTATCAAAAAGAGATTGTATAAAGTTTTCTACATAATGGGGTTGTTGAAAAACAGACACTTTTTTGCGCAAACCAGACGTTCCCGGTTTTTGCCCCTCAAAAGCCGTGGTTAAAACTGTCTTTATGGTCATATCAATACCTTTATATTCTTTCCTATAATTTTAAGGTGAAGAGTATCCAAAGTCGACCATTAATTCTACTTGACGGAAGTGTGAAATATTTGCACACTCGTTAGAAGTAAGAATTTTTAAAGAAGCCCTTTTATTTAAAACGCTTTTTGCCATATGTTTTTAAATACGAAGGCTGTTTTAAAACAAAATTTTCGTAAAAGAATACAGGAGCATCATGATGATGAAAAAAACAGTTCCCAATGTAACATTCCACACACGCCTACGCGATGAATCAGTGGATGGAGACAATCCTTATCGGTGGCAAGAAGTTAACAGCGATGCTTACTTTAAAGGAAAGCGTGTTATTCTTTTTTCTCTTCCTGGAGCTTTTACCCCTACTTGCTCAACCTTTCAGCTGCCTGATTTTGAAAAACTCTATGATGAATTTAAACAAGCGGGTATTGATGAAATTTATTGTCTTTCCGTCAATGATGCTTTTGTCATGAATGCTTGGGGAAAAGCACAAAATATCAAAAACGTGAAATTAATTCCCGATGGCTCTGGTGAATTCACACGCAAAATGGGTATGCTGGTTGCAAAAGACAATGTTGGTTTCGGCATGCGATCATGGCGCTATGCAGCTGTTATTAATGATGGTGTGGTTGAGAAATGGTTTGAAGAAGCAGGTTTTTCAGATAATTGTGCAACAGATCCTTACGAAGTTTCTTCACCACAACATGTTTTAAAAGCCTTGAAAAGCTAATTCTCCCAATCGTCTATTTAAACAAAATTTTACGACACAAATTTCCTGAGCAGGAAAATTTGTGTCGTTTACTTTTTACAACATCTATTCGTGAAAGCAGACACGATAAGTTGAGTGTACGCCTTCTGTGAAAAAAGATTACAGCAATAATTTTTTCAATAAATATTTTATGTTTTAACTGCTTTGAAAAAACTTGAAAAATTGCTGATGAAAAATCTGGACCCGTTGTGGAGCTAAAAAATCAAAGAGTTAAAAGCTGTTGCACGCTATCAAAAAATGGGGATGCAATTGCCAAATGCGCAAATTCATGCAAAACTCTCTCAGAAACATCAAGAACTAACGTATTGATGAAATATGCAAGATCAATGCTAAATTTCTCATACTGAGAAAAACTTTGTATTGAACAATACTTTGATTTATAAAGATAATTTATAATTTTGCATATTGAATGAGAGGAGCCGAATATCATAAGAGTGTCTCATTTTATCCCTTCTTATATTGAATCCCTTAAAACTATTTTCTTGCTCATTAGCAAGTGGGATTGGCATATGAATAAACGATTAAAAAGAGTAAAAATACCTCTCGTAAACGCGCCAAAATACAAGAGCTATGAACATCATTACTGCAAAGTTCACAAAAGTACCAAGAAAGAAAATACAGATCAAACATTTGTTTGAAGAGGTGCACAGTTCAAATTAACTTATGTCTCATAAAAAGAAGAAAATATGGCATAAAAACCGCTCTGCATAAAGAACCATTCATGGAGAATATTAAATCAAAACAGATCCCGCAAACATTCCAATTCACATACCATAAACAGACTCATTGCTGTTCTCATAGCCATTTATTCTAAGCTTTTATTTTCTCTAAGAGAAAAACGGTTAAAGGAGTTGTTTATTCGGGTATTCTACCGTAAAGTGTGCTTCTATCTCTTCCTCTTCATCGAACTCAAAATCTTCATCACATTCAGGAAGACCAAAAATATCTGGATTGATGAAATAACAATCTTTTTTTGTCCCCTTCGCTACAATTTTATTTGTTTCTAATTCTTTGATACCTTCTTTAAAACTTTCAAAATTAAGATATTCTGGTTCTTGAATTGAAAGATCGCAAGTCAAAAATTCTTCAAGAATATCATGATCCAATGTTATCTGATCAAACCATAAATCCACATCATCCCCCTCATCTAACATTTTCCCTACCTGCCACAACATCACAAAAAATGCTTTCATACCACTAAATGATAACCCAAAAATCATACGCCGACACGACGAGGCGCCTGAAAAGGTAATTTGCGGAAGATCTTCAAATCCGAAATTTGAAGGAGGAAGTTTAAATGATTTTCCAATATTCTCAGGTCTTTCAAGAATAAAGGGATTTCGTTCATAGAGCAGAGTAAAATCATATCGGACCATTTTCATTTCTCCGTTAAAGAATTGACTTTATGAAAAATGCATATTATCAGTAAGTTACCATTATGGCAGCTTACAATTAATCCAAACATGCTCCTGTAAAAAATTGTTCGATTTAAGTCATTCCATTGTTTTTTGAAGCTTAAAAAGTCTTTTAGGATAAAACGCTCTAGTTCTCCCTCCTTTTGCAATAAGGCTAAATTTTGTAATGTCCAAGAAGAGAACATCAAAGGATTTGATACTCATAGATGAGAATTCAAAGATGAAGCCAATATGAACTTGTCAATATTTTTATAAACTTTTGGGAAAGCGTTGCGTGAAACCTTTTAATTTTCTCAGAGTTTTTGTTCGTTACAATTTTTTTGCTCATTTTAACGCATTATCATCGCATCCTCAGAAGGGCACGTTTTATAGCAAATAGCGCTTATTTATCTCTTAAAAAATCTCTCTTTTATGCCGCACGCACTTCAAAACCCCGCTTTTGAACGCGTGCACCAACACGTATAAACGAGCAAAGCACAAATTTTAAAAATTGAATTTCAAATTTCCAAAATATTTCGAACAATCACTTCGATAAAGACTTTTACCATTATCATTTTTGGGCGGCTAAAATATCCTGTACTGTTTTGACCAATTGATCTTCATCAACCGTCACTTGTGCTGGTCGACTTTCACGCCATGTTTGATTATCCTTAATTTCATGAGACAAACGCGCCCCTTCAATCAAATCTTTAATCTGTATTTTTCCGCTCTCACGTTCTTGTGAACCTTGGATAACCACACAAGGCGCTTGGCGTCGATCTGCATATTTCATCTGCGCTTTTATCCCCGATGCCCCCAAATAGAGCTCAGCACGAATTCCCGCACCACGCAACTGCATCACCATTTTTTGATAACCAGCAACCGCCTCTGGCTCTTTATCCATCATCAGCACCACAACCGGCCCTGTTGTCTCCTTCATAGGCAACTTTTCAAGATTTTGCAAAGCAGCGATCAAGCGTGAGACCCCGATTGAAAAACCTGTTGCCGGAATATTTTCACCACGAAAGCGTGCCACCAATCCATCATAGCGCCCACCACCACCAACGGAGCCAAAAACAACTTTCTGCCCATCATCATTGAAAACATCAAACAGCAACGTAGCCTCAAAGACAGGACCTGTATAATAATCCAGTCCACGCACCACCGATAGATCAATCTTGATACGATTCTGAAAGCCATTTGCGGCAAAAATTGCTTGCATTTCCTCAAGCTCACGAATTCCCTCACGCCCTTGAACATGATCACCAACCACTTCTTTAAGAGCCTCAAGCGTTTCTTCTGCTGTTTCAGCTCCAACAGCAGTTAAGGTAAGAATACACTCAATCTCTTTTTCCTTAAGCTCCGCCCCTTTTGTAAAGTCACCACTTTCATCCAAACGCCCTTTTCCCAAAAGCAAACGCACCCCTTCAGAACCAAATTTATCCAGTTTATCAATTGCTCTTAAGACAGTTAAGCGCTTTTCAGCCTGCTCATTTCCCCCCAAACCAATTTTCTCTAAAACGCAATCGAGAATTTTTCGGTTATTCAGACGAATGGCATATTCATGATGCTGAAACCCTAATTTTTCCAAACTATCGGCTGCCATCATGCAAATTTCGGCATCAGCCGCTACCGTTGGTGTTCCAACAATATCCGCATCAAACTGCATAAATTGCCGAAACCGCCCTGGACCTGGTTTTTCATTGCGAAAAACAAAGCCAAGACGATAACTGCGATAAGGCTTTGGCAAAACTTCAAAATTCTCGGCAAAATAACGAGCAAGAGGCGCGGTAAGATCATAGCGCAAAGACATCCATTGCTCATCATCATCTTGTAGCGAAAAAACGCCCGCATTTGGACGATCTGAATCCGGTAAAAACTTACCCAGCACATCTGTATATTCAAAAATTGGTGTTTCCAGTGCTTCAAAACCATAAAGTTCATAAACTTCACGAATTTGCGCAATCATTGTTTCAGTTGCATACAACTGTGCACTTGTACGATCAACAAACCCACGGGGTAAACGGGCTTTGGTTTTTTCTTGTTTTGATAACATATTTTTCTCTAACAACAATATATATTCACCGATAACGTGTGTCTATCTTATAGAAACAAACGCTGCAATAACTTTATCAACTGAAAACTGGTAACAATATGCATAAGCTTTTGCTTTTAAAAGATGCAAACCTTTACCCTTAAGGCAATCTACTGAAAATATTTGTACTTTCAATAGGAACATAGCCTCCCGCTCAACATGAAATGCCCGCTTAACATTCAATGAAAAGACATCTGTGCTTGTTGAAAGAAACCTCAAAGCGACAGTTGATTCTTGATAAATCGGAAGCATCCCCCTCAAAACCCCTCCCTTTCAGAATTCTTCAGATTTATTACAGATGCAAAAATCCTCAAGACATCAGTGTGCTTTGCGCTTGTTCTGCAAAATGATTGATAACATTTTTTAAATCAACAATATTTCGTCCAGCATCTGTAATAGAGCGTGATACAGAGGGAATAACATTCTGCCAAAGTCTTTGTGGAAATTGATTTGCTAGTTGTGTCATTGTTCCACCTTGAGCGCCAATACCCGGAACGAGAAACAGACTATTTTTTAACTGCTCGATTGTGTCTTTTGATTCAGATCCTAATGTCGCTCCTATAACCGCACCTATGGGGCCAATATTATGATGAATAACCGAAGACTGACTATTATAATCACAAATACACTGTGCAAGATGAAGAGAGAGTGTCTGGTCACCAATAAGGGCATTTCGTATTTGTTTCCCCTCTGGATTAGAAGACTGAACAACCACAAAAACCCCTGCTCCTGTTTCTTCTGCAACCTTTATCAGAGGAATAAGAGCATCAAAACCCAAAAAAGGATTAACTGTCATGGCATCCACCTTGAACGCACTACTTGGACCAAGCCAAGCCTTACCATAGGCTTCAGCAGTAGAGCCAATATCCCCCCTTTTTGCATCCGCCAGAACCAATATGCCTTGTTCGTGTGCATTTTCAATCAGTTCTTTGAGAGCTTGAAGACCTTCCACACCATATAATTCAAAAAATGCGACTTGCGGCTTTATAATACCTACTTTACCAACAACTGCTGTTAAGAGAATATCACAAAAATCTTTTAGACCTTTATAATCAAAGCTTAGTTTCCACGATTGCAAAACTTTATGGCTCGGATCAAATCCAATACAAAGAGGTCCATAGATTTCACGATTTTTAAAAAAAGTTGAACGAAACATTTTATATCCTAACAAGGTCTCTCTTTAAACTTTTTGATACAATCAAAAAGAAAAGCATTTGTCAAAAGAATACAATAGCGAAAACACAAAGAAAGAGCTCTCTATACAAAATGTGCTTTTATTTATGAAACATAAATATATTCCCATTCGTAACGCTTATCATATGTTTATCGACCAAGACGTTGTCATGAGATAAAAATTCAAATTTATGAAAGAATATAAACAAAACAGCATCTATATTATAATGACCTCATAAAGCCCTATAGGCATGCCTTGTCGTTTTCACCCCCCTTTTTTATGATCCACAAAAACTCTCTATGAACGCGCTTTAAACAAAAGTTTCAAAAGAAAATGCCCCACCATGATGATCTCGATCTTAGCTTTAGATNACTCAATAGAATCAAGATTCACCTATTCCCCCATATTAGACATAACTATTTTATTTTACTTGCTTTTTATATACCATTTATGTAAAACATCAAAAGCATTTCCGCATAATGCTTTCTTTTTATCATTTCACTCAGCTTATTTCTGAAGTCATAAAATGACGCGCTTTCTGAATATAAATGATAAAACCAATCATACAACACACAGCTAATAAAGCTGCCATAGCCCGTGGGCTATGACCAGAGATTTTTCCGATAACCGCTGCACTGAGTGCCGCACTTCCTAATTGCAAAGATCCCATAACACCAGAAGCCGCTCCCGCAGCTTTCGGATGCGATGAAATAGCCAACGCTGTTCCTAACGGCAATAAAAAACCATTTCCAAAAGTAAGAACAGCAATAGCCATAAAACTTGTCACAAGAGGCCATGGGCTTAGATACATTTGCAAAGCAAACAGCACACCACCTATCACAAAAATAATGTACCCTCTGCCCACAGTCTTTTCCATAGACTCGCGTTCAAAAAACCATCGCGCCAAAAGATTTCCCAGAATATAGGGAAACGAAACACCAATATAGCTATAACTAATGTGTATCGGTGATAACCCCAAAGTCGTGAGTAAAAAAGGCGACTCCACAATATAAGCAAAATAGGCAGCGTAAGAAAAACACGGAATAAGTGCATAAAAAATAAATTGTTTATTTCTGAAAACACCTAAATATGCCTTCATCAATCCTACCGGAGAAAAATGCTG
The DNA here is from genome assembly GCF_042194695.1 of Bartonella sp. CM86QHHN. NCBI lineage: Bacteria > Pseudomonadati > Pseudomonadota > Alphaproteobacteria > Hyphomicrobiales > Bartonellaceae > Bartonella > Bartonella sp. CM86QHHN. The sequence continues at coordinate 14,086 of NZ_JBHIND010000081.1, read as the reverse complement.
CCGTTTTTGAGGGGGTAGAGTTTCGCTTAGCACAAAACAACATAGCAAAATGGTCAAAAATATAAAAAAGCTTAAAAAGATAAAAGTTGCCTGCCAATGAAAAGCTTGTATCAAAAGTCCACCAATGAAAGGTGCAAGCGCTGGTGACATTCCAATAAAAGGGAAAACAATCAAATAAAGTTTTCCAGCCGCTTTTTTATCCAACAAATCATTGATAATTGCACGACTTAAGACAAGTCCCGCACAAGCACCAAGACCTTGCAAAAAACGTAACACAAGAAAAGCGTGAATATGAACCGTATAAATTACACCAAGTGTCGTAAATAACCACAAGAATAAGCCCAATAGAAGTGTTTTTTTACGCCCAAAATTATCACTCAGCGGCCCATAAATGAGCTGCCCAAGTGCCAATGCCAACAAAAAAACCGCCACTGCACTTTGAATTTGAGATTGTGTCACTTGATAATATTGACGCATATCGCCCAGTGCCGGTAAAAAAATATCGGTAGAAATCAGCCCTCCTGTTGATAAACATACGATAAGTATAATGAATGGTAATGTATATTTATGTTTCATCAGGAAAGTCACACTTTTTAGGTAGTTATTAAATAGTATTTAATTAAATATAATTATATTTTATGCTTATATATGCAAATAATAATTATTAAAAGTGTTATTATTTTACTTTATAAAAATATTATTTTTCTTATAGAAAGCATTTTATTTTACAAACTTCACGAGCTAAAAAGTTATTCCCTAACTAAGCTCTCCTGTACAAATACTTTGCCGTAATCTTCCGCTGCTTTTTTCATTGATATTATAAGCAAAAGCATAATCTCTCTCTCCACGGCAACAGTCCCACTTTCTATACAATATCCATCAAAGTTGATCGACAAAACGCAAAGCAGAAAAACAATCTCTAACGTCTCTACCCCAAAATCACTATGGTATAAACACGGCGCATAACACAACAATAGCTTGAAACCCCTATCAACACAAATAATTGTGTAAAAAATCTTGATCTATCCCCTATACCATAAAATATAATGCTTTCTCTGCAAACCAACTCACAACCAAATATATCTTACTCATTTCATAAAACTCTTCATCTAAGATAAATATCAAAAAATTATCGTGTAACATATTAACAAATATGATGTCATAACAATTCAATAAGCTTTTTATTTAACTTAATCCATGATCTTTTATAACACTATGAATTGAACATTACTGATATTTATTTTTATCTTCAAATGCGCCTTCTAATCTCATTTTATAAATATTCTTCCCATAAAAACAGTAACACTTTTATAAAAATAAGCAGATATACCCCCTACTTTATAAGCTAGAAACCAATAAACGATAGTATCCAGTTTTTTTAAATTATTCTCTCTCATGAGAAATTCTATGATAATATGATAATAGTATACGGATAGACCGCCTTTTTTCAGACATAAGTGAGGTCTTTTGGATTGTATAGCCACATTTTACTTCTCATAACAAACATTTGTTTAAAGTATTTTCCTATTCCTTTTTAGCGGCTCTATATCCCTTTTGGAACATAATTAGCAAAAAGGCATTGTATCTCCAGCATATTCAAGGAGATAAAACATGGAAACTCGCATTCCTGAAAACACACCATTTGAGACGAATTTTCTAGGAGAAACATCTCTAGAAGAAAAATATTCACTCTTTCACACACCCATTTCATGGTCCGCAATCTTTGCGGGACTGGTGACGGCTCTTGCCACCTCAATCTGCCTCTCTTTTCTGGTCGCCGCTTTAGGCTTAAGCCAAATGGATTTTACTTCTTCAACCCCATTTGAAGGCTCTTTCCTCTCCTTTGGCGTGGGTTCTGTTATCGTTACACTGATTAGCCTAGCCTTGGGAGGCTTTGTAGCTGGACGTTTTGCTGAAACCTCAGGGATTCTTCATGGCTTTCTCACCTGGGCTCTCATAACATTGCTGATGACCCTCCAAGCCATCCACGTGGTTTCTAGTACAGCAAAGATAGGAGCTAAAACGGCTCTAGAAAACAGCTCCATGGTCCAACAAACCGTAGACAGCCTAAAAAACAATATTTCCCCTATACTTGCAAACTTAAACAGCGAAAGTCTTGAACAGTTTTTTGCAAAAAACAGTGACAATGGCATCAATTTTGACCAACTTTCGAGTGAATTGCGCACCCTTCTCAATAAAAGCGACATTCCTGCTCTCAACCCTGATCGCTTAAAACAAACCTATCAAGCTGCACTCAATGATATTGGTTCTGCGATAACAGCTTTCAAAAATGATCCTTCTTACTATCGCACCACTTTAAAAAATCTTGGTGAGCGTCTGTCTGATCGTGTAGAAGATCTCACGACAAAATTTGATCGAAGTGATATCATCAACGCGCTCATAAAAGATGGCATGTCCCGTTCGGATGCACAAACAGCAGCCAACCATGCTGTTCAACTCTATCAAAGCGCAGAGGAAAAAACCGAAAAAGCCATCAAAGTCCTTGAAGAACGGGCAGAAACACTCTCAGACAATCTTGAGGATACGATCAAGGGAGCAAAAAACACTGCAACTAAAGCCACAAAAACAGCCTCCAATATGGGGTGGTGGGGCTTTTTAGGAAGTCTGGTAGGCGCCATTATTTCCAGTGTTTTTGGCTATTATGGTTATAGAAGCCGTAAGGACACTTTCATGCTTTAAAACGTCTACCTTTAAAGCAAATACATAAAAAGCTGCACGCATAGTGCAGCTTTTTTGCAAAATTTTCTGATTGTCTTTTTGTATCATTGTCTCTCATATCAGACAACTTCACCAGCCCATCATCCTTAATACTCCCCTTAAAAAAAACATAAGGAGTTGCTCATCGCTGCCAATAGGCATTGTGCTTGTTTTGGAAAAGAGCTCTGAAAACTTCCTTTCTCAACTGATCATCAAGAAAAACTATACAAAGCATGGGATATACCATAAACACGTAGAAGAAAATTGTACCTTATAACCTCTTGGGGAGGAGCATTGTGACAAAGAAAAAATCCATGATTGTCACCCAAATGGGGCTTTTCCTTGTTTTGGGCTTTAGCAGCTTTGCCGATGAAACAGCACAAGTTACATTTGCTCTCCACTTAGCAGAAAGCACAGCATCTATTTCAATGCTGCTGTTTGCAGGGCTTGTCGGGGCAATTTGTGCAGGCCCCATTGCACCACGTCTCTTACATCGCTTCCAACCAGCGCGAACAGTACCCATTGTTTTATTGTTTGAAGCACTCTTCATAGCTGTTGCCGCAATCGCCAACCAATTTTGGGTTTATATTGCACTTTCTTTCGCACTAGGTTGTGCTGGTTCACTTTTTTGGTCCGCTATCCTCGTTTCCGTCCCAGAATTTGCAACCAATGATCATCAATTAGACCGTAACAACCGCATTATCCAAACAGTCCGTAATCTCGGCTACATTGCAGGACCACTGTTAGGAGGTGTACTATATGGTCTTTCAAACGGGCAAAAAGGGCTCTTTGCACTATCCATCATGGTTCTTTTTGCTACCTTTATCACTCTCTTCTGTTTTAAAAGTTTAAAAATTCATACACAAACGACAAACACAACGCAAAACAGCAAAAAAGGGCTAGATTTAACGGGTCTCTTGCGTAAAAAAAATGTTGTCTATGCTCTTTCTCCCCTCATCATTACCATCATCCTCACCTCTGCTCTCAACGTCTTATCGATTGTCCGCATCCGCACTGAGCTGTACTTCAGTGCAGAAACCTATGGGATAATCACAAGCATGTTAAGTCTTGGCCTCGTGGTTGGTCCACTCTGTTTCTCCAGCCTTTTTCATCGCTTTGGCAATGCCGCTGGTGCATCACTTGCCGCTACAATAATTGGTTTTGCAATTTTCTGCTTTTCCTTAACACATATTGTATGGTTGATGATGCTGTCATTTTTCATCCTTGGGGGTGCAAACGGCGTACAAAATGCTCTAATGGCAAGTTTTATGATGAAAGCCATTCAGAAAGAACACCGAAACAACCAAATGCCTGCCTATATCTTTATCATACAAACAGGGGTGTGCCTTGGCTTTCTAGGAGCCGGTTTTGTAAAAGTGCATCACACCCAAAGTACACTGTTTATCATTGGCATAGCCACAATGATCACAGGCATCTTAGGTTTTATTGTGAACAGTGCCGTACAAAAAAAACAGAGAGAATTTGATAATGGTTAGTGGACGTGGCGTTTTTCTCAAGCAAACCATACACCCCAAAAGGACATGACAATCACCACCCAATCAAATTTCAATAAAATCCCTATCAAATCGTTGTATCCCATGCAACCCCATACCAACCCAATAGGACTTTGATAAACCACTCTTTAATGTAGAGCAACTAACAACCCTCCCCAAAGCTTGATATTTTAAAGTAAAAAAAAAACGATAACATCATGCAACAAGACCCTATAGGCTTAAACTTTTACAATGGAACAGGCGGCTACGTGTGGCAACTGGCAAACTATATGCGACATGATTGTCATGAGAGCTCCCACATACTTGAATTGCAAAAACCAACGCCGCCCATAGCCATCAATTCTTTCGCTGTCTACCCAAGTGAACTTAATCCTTTATCACACGTTCAATGGGCAAAAGATGTACAAATAATAAAAAACAAACCAGCACTCATTGGCAAACGGCAAATACAACCCATCACCATTGTTTCTATAAAAGGAGCGGCATTTGGCGGATTCGACTTTCCCACATTTGAAGCACTTCGTGAAGGCTGCCTTGTCCAATCACTGAGGGAAATACAATTCAATGATACTCTTCTTGCCTCTGGAAGTCTTTTGATATCACTTTTACAACACGGTCTCATCGAAACAGATCAAAAAGCATTTTCAGAAAATGATGCAACCGCTCTTTTACGAGAGCCAACATGTATTATCATAGATTCTTCTCTTGGCAGTCTTGCCATTAATCAACTCAATGGGCGTACAATCCGGCTTCATGAAAAAACAAAACATCTCTTGAAGCAAGCCACCACACCAATACGTATTCAATATCCGCTAGAGGATTCAATAAAGTTTTTTATAAAAGCAGGAATGCTACGATTGGTAAAATTATAAGGATAAAAAGATGCAGCTGATAAGACCTGGCATGGGAACAGAAAATAGTGCACAGCTCATTTATGCGCTTATTCAAATGGCAAGACCACGCACAGTCATTGAAATCGGTGCTGGTGATAGTACGTGCTTTATCGCAAAAGCACTTCAAAAAGCGAAATTATCATGGCAACAAGATAAAAAACTTTTAGAATCTTCCACCTGGGAAGAGCGCACAGCTTTGCTTGATCCTTCAGGAATCCTTGAGAATTACGAACCTCGGCTTATCACCATTGATGATTTTACAGTCGAAGGTCAATCAGCCGAAGAAGCATGGCAAGAACTGCTTCAAAGCGGTATTGAAAAAGATACTGTAACATTTATCCATGAGAATTTCTTCTCTCTCGATGAAAGCACCCTCAAATCTTGGGGACCAATAGATTTTGCTTGGCTTGATGCTGGAACCCCAGCAGATAATGTGCGATTTGTTATAACCCTTTGGGAACACATCACCGCGGGTGGTTATCTATGTCTGCATGAACCAACAATGACAACAACGGTTGCTCTCAATGGGGCACAGCGGGTGCGACGTGTCAGAACTCCCATCTGGGAAGAAATTCTCTACCGGCTTGATGGCTCCTATGAAGCTTTAACACTCCCCGAAAACCACAAATATCGCCAGGGTGGTCTGGGGATTATTCGCAAACGCACCTTTGCCGAACAAATTGTACGCGCACAATCGCTACAAGCAGAACTCATAGAAATCAATGAAATTCCCATTCGCAATGATCTTTTGCCCATGGGGAAAGAAACCCTTCACAAACGCAATACCCGCAATTCACTGATCTCTGCCATGACGTCACCGACACTGCGCGCTGTTTATGCCGCCATTATCCTTGGTGCAAAAAATCTTACTGATATCCTCAAACATGTCGATTCAGATGCCAAAAACATTCACAAATCCATCAATCGCCTTTTGAATCTCGGACTTATTCACAACACAACAGAAGGATTTCAAGCCGAAGAGACAGTGTGGAAAATGCTAGAAAATAAACATGAGCGGAATAGGGAAAATTTAAGCGACCGCCATTTAGAAACAGAAGAGATGCTATCAAAAATTGGTGAAGCCTTTCAGAAGGAAAAAATCTATAGCGAAACGGAAGTTTCCAAGATATGCAACCTCTTTACGATAGACTTTGCCCGATTACGACGCACTCTTGTTGAGAGAGGTTTTTTACAACGCCATGAAGGCAAATATCAACGCATGCGCTAAAAGAGAATTGAAAAATGATTAGCGAACTCTATCGTTTTTCTTCTCTATTTCAAGAGAATGAATAACCTTCCACTAAAAAAATATAATTTCATTAAAAGGTTACAAAATCATTCATCCCATTCATATGTTGACAATCTATGGAGATGAGATTAGCGTGCTCTCTTCGCAAGAGATGCAATGGGGAGGAACAAGAGTGCGGGATGCCAATTGGTTATCAAAAAGGATTGGGTGGTTATCAAAAAGAATTAGAAATAGTCAAAACCATCAGGAGAAGATATAGGATCAAGGTCTCAATGACCTTACGATTGTTGTACGAACATCCGGGCACAGTGTTGTTGCTCAATCCAAATCATGCTCGATATTTCTAAAAACATCGTAGAAAAAACAATATTCTTGCATTGGACTGGCTAGTGAATCAAGAAAGATACTATTTCAACGAAATGTGCACAGCAGAAATAGGGCTGGCAAAACTTCCTCAAAAGATACAACAAAATGTCTTTGATCATTTAACAACACTTCTATGGAAATTCCATGGGCAAAAATAAAATTCCTTTTTTCATCTATAGCACAGTTTTTCTTTCTGAATTTTCCTTTTTCTTTGTACTCCCTCTGCTTGGAAACTCTTCTCTCATAACTGCTGCCAATGTTGCTTTTTATCTCGCTGGATCGGTAATCCTTGAAAGCATTCTCATGGTAACCACAACAGGTTTATTAGAAAGATTTTCCCGTAAACTCTTAATGGCTACCGCCTTTATTTTAAGGAGTAGCGCTTTTGTGTGCATTATCCTATCGCTCACACCTTCTGCATGGTTGATCTTTTTTACCTTAATGGCTTTTTCGAAAGCAATTTCAAAGCCATTTTTGAGAGAAATTTTATCAGAACATCTCAATGAAAATGCTCTTAAACGCGCATTAACTCTCTATTCTTTTTTTCAAAATGCTGCTGTCGTTATCGCCCCTCTTGTTGCAACGAGTGCCATAAAATACAACGCATCAACCTTCTTAATGGCTTTTTTTGCACTCATTGGTTTGTATCTTTGTGTTCTATCCATTCAAATTGTTTATCATTACCCGCATAAAACATTATCTCTTGAAAAGAATAAAAAAACAAAAAAAGCTCTTCTTTCTTCTTTAAAAACAATAATACATAATCGTTCTATTGCTTATTTGCTGGTCACGGCTTTGCTTTGTGCATTCCTCATGGGAATTTTCATCACCACCACAACACTTCTCAGTAAATTTGACAGCAATCTCGCCCCTTATAGTGGAATTTTCTTTTCAATTGTTGGCATCAGTATTTGTATCTGGCAAGGAATAATCAATAAACATCTCAGCCTTTCCGATAAATCAACTTTCTATCTATTATGGCTTATGGGAAGTTTCTCCTCATTTTTCCTCATGGGTGGGGTCTTTACCGCTGTGACTGCATTAATTGCCTACAGTGTCTATGAATCTGTCATGATTCCAGAAATATACTATCAAGCAGGGAAAACAACCCCATCCCTCTCTGCCAGTGTTCTTTTCAGTTATATTCTTGTTATTTCAAATATTGGCCAAGCCGCCGGCTCATGGACAAGTGGATGGATTATCAGCCATTTCAACAATCATATCGCTTTCACCTTTTGCATGATTGTTGGTGCCTCCGCCTTTGCTTCTTGCCTTTGCCTCATGCAAACGAAAAAATAAGCAGCTTCCATGTCACATATAGTTTTTGCAACCGGTGGCACAACAAGAGCACTCAAAACACTTCGCCATAAATCACTCAATTATGATTTTGAACACACTCTGCGGCAAAAAAGCTCAAAACGGTCTCTAAAGATTGCTCTGTAAACGCCGTTGCAAATTGTCTCATAGCTTAAAGGATTATGGGGTAGACAAGCGTAAGGTAGATACATTCTGCACGAATAATATTCTATTGATATCCATGTGCAATACAGCCAAATCATTTTTCTTATAATTCGCTCATTTCTGCCATGACCTCACCGACACTACGCGCTGTCTATACTGTTATTATACTTGGTGCTAAAATTCTTTCTGATATCCTCAAACTTATCAATTCAGAGACCAAAAACATTCACAAATCTATTAATCGCCTTTTAAACCTTGGTCTTATTCAAAACACAACAAAGGGATTTCAAGCAATCGATAAATTATGGCAAGCGCTAGAAGATAAAAATGTACGAAATATGGAAATTTTTAGCGATCGTCATTTAGAAACAGAAGATATACTTACAAAAATTGCAGAAGCATTTAAAATAGGAAAAACTATCGCGAAACGGAAACATCAAAAATATGTAGCCTTTTTACTTTAGATTTTGCGAGATTAAGACGAATCTTGGTGGAAAATGGATTTTTAAGACGATATGCAAGCAAATATCAGCGCATACGTTGAAAGAAAAAATTCAAGCATTTGAGTTTTTCTTATGCAGCGTTTTGTTTTTTTGTTTTCTGTAAAGAGAGTTTAGGCCAGCTATGCGCCCCCCTTAGTATTTAGTGGTATAGATAGTTTGGAGGTCAAGGAATTGTTTGCAGTTTTTTGTTACAAAAAGTTAGCAGATTGTTTTGAGGATGACGATATACAGGTACACATAGAACAAAGGGAGAGATGATATTAAAATCCAAGAGAATCTGAGTTTAGATTTAGTCCTTGCGCGCCCTTTAAGTGCGTAGCATTACGTAGCTTAATGGCTTTTACCCCCCCTTGCTTTCCGAAGGTGCATGATGATTAGTAGGCATGCCCCTTTTAGTTTTTATTTGGGTTTTGTACGTGGGAAGAGTTTTGAGTGATTAGCATTTTACTCCATGCGTTTAGACGCTACATCTGTTTTTTCCTGCTTTTATTTTCAGAGATTGATGATATTTTTGTTTTGCAGTACTAAGAAGAGCTTTTAGATTTATCGTTTAGAGAGAAGAAAGCATTCTCTCCCTGCCTCTGCCTACCACTGCTTCATTAGTGGCATGCCCTTTATTAGTCCCTATTGCATTCTTTTACGGTCTGAGAAGACATCCGATCCAGCTCCAAAGCCGCTCCTAGGTCTTTGTGCGTTTACGGGCCACTAGTTTTTTTGATGAGTTTCTATGAGAAAAGTGTAGCAGAAAGGGGAACTTATGTAGGTAAATTACTGACTTTTCCTAGTATAGGGGGAATTTTGAATAAAGAGTTATTCTATAACATTTTTCATGACGTGCATTATTATATTTTCACGCAATACTATGGGTGTATTGTCATGTTTAGAGGTTATTTGATTTTTATGGGAGTATTAGTTTTGGAACTTTGGTTGCGGGGGCAGGATTTGAACCTGCGGCCTTCAGGTTATGAGCCTGACGAGCTACCGGGCTGCTCCACCCCGCGTCATATATTTTAAGACAAGATTTTTTTATTGTCTACTCTCAGTATTGAGTATTGATATTTATCGTTATATTTTTTTTGAATTGTTATCTATCATGCCTTTAGCAGACCTGGCGGCGACTTACTCTCCCGTGCCTTAAGGCAAAGTACCATCAGCGCTGGAGCGTTTCACGGCCGAGTTCGGGATGGGATCGGGTGCGTTCACTCCGCCATAACCACCAAGTCAGCAAAAAGCATGAATGATGAGAAGCTGGAATTTTTATATTTTTGAAAGAATATGGGAAATGAGAACGATCAAGTCGATCGAACGATTAGTATCAGTAAGCTTCATGTGTTACCACACTTCCACACCTGACCTATCAACGTGGTGGTCTACCACGGTTCTCAGGGAATACTCGTTTTCAGGTGGGTTTCCCGCTTAGATGCCTTCAGCGGTTATCCCTTCCGTATATAGCTACCCTGCTATGCGGCTGGCGCCACAACAGGTCCACCAGAGATACGTCCATCCCGGTCCTCTCGTACTAGGGACAGATCCTGTCAATATTCCTACACCCACGGCAGATAGGGACCGAACTGTCTCACGACGTTCTGAACCCAACTCACGTACCGCTTTAAATGGCGAACAGCCATACCCTTGGGACCTGCTCCAGCCCCAGGATGCGATGAGTCGACATCGAGGTGCCAAACAACCCCGTCGATATGGACTCTTGGGGGTCATCAGCCTGTTATCCCCGGCGTACCTTTTATCCGTTGAGCGATGGCCCTTCCACACGGGACCACCGGATCACTATGACCGTCTTTCGACTCTGCTCGACTTGTCAGTCTCACAGTCAGGCAGGCTTATGCCATTGCACTCAACAAACGATTTCCGACCGTTTTGAGCCTACCATCGCGCGCCTCCGTTACTCTTTAGGAGGCGACCGCCCCAGTCAAACTACCCACCATACACGGTCCCGAATCCGGATAACGGACTGCGGTTAGACATCCATATCGGTAAGGGTGGTATTTCAAGGATGACTCCACAAAGGCTAGCGCCCCTGCTTCAAAGTCTACCACCTATCCTACACATACAGACACAAATGCCAGTGTAAAGCTATAGTAAAGGTGCACGGGGTCTTTCCGTCTAACCGCAGGAACCCCGCATCTTCACGGGGAATTCAATTTCACTGAGTCTACGTTGGAGACAGCGGGGAAGTCGTTACGCCATTCGTGCAGGTCGGAACTTACCCGACAAGGAATTTCGCTACCTTAGGACCGTTATAGTTACGGCCGCCGTTTACTGGGGCTTCAATTCAATGCTTGCACATCTCCTCTTAACCTTCCAGCACCGGGCAGGCGTCAGACCCTATACGTCGTCTTGCGACTTCGCAGAGCCCTGTGTTTTTGGTAAACAGTCGCTACCCCCTGGTCTGTGCCACCCTCTAACGGTTGCCCGCTAAAGGGTCACGCTTCTTCCAAAGTTACGCGTGCAATTTGCCGAGTTCCTTCAACGTAGTTCTCTCAAGCGCCTTAGTATTCTCTACCAGTCCACCTGTGTCGGTTTGGGGTACGGTCTATATGTGGGAGCTATTTCCTGGAACTGCTTCACTGCAAGATCAATCCAATAAGATCTTACAATATACGCAATCCGTCACTACCCACAGGTCCACGAATATTAACGTGGTTCCCATCGACTACGCCTTTCGGCCTCGCCTTAGGGGCCGACTCACCCTGCTCAGATTAACTTTAAGCAGGAACCCTTGGACTTTCGGCGAGGGAGTCTCTCACTCCCTTTATCGTTACTCATGTCAGCATTCTCACTTCCGATACCTCCAGGAGCTCTCACGAGTCTCCCTTCACAGGCTTACGGAACGCTCCGCTACCACTTACTCCATAAGGAGTAAATCCACAGCTTCGGTGTATGGCTTTAGCCCCGTTACATTTTCGGCGCAGGGACCCTTATTTAGACCAGTGAGCTGTTACGCTTTCTTTAAATGGTGGCTGCTTCTAAGCCAACATCCTGGTTGTTTTGGGATCCTCACATCCTTTCCCACTTAGCCATAACTTGGGGACCTTAGATGGTGGTCAGGGTTGTTTCCCTCTCCACGACGGACGTTAGCACCCGCCGTGTGTCTGCTAGTTAGTTCTTCCAGGTATTCGGAGTTTGGTTAGGTTTGGTAATCCGGTGAGGACCCCTAGCCCATCCAGTGCTCTACCCCCTGGAGAATTCGACTAACGCTCTACCTAAATAGATTTCGCGGAGAACCAGCTATTTCCGAGTTTGATTGGCCTTTCACCCCTAGCCACAAGTCATCCCAATCTATTGCAACAGATACGGGTTCGGCCCTTCAGTAAGTGTTACCTTACCTTCAGCCTGCTCATGGCTAGATCACTCGGTTTCGGGTCTAATCCAACGAACTGAACGCCCTATTCAGACTCGCTTTCGCTACGCCTACACCTACCGGCTTAAGCTTGCTCGTTAGACTAAGTCGCTGACCCATTATACAAAAGGTACGCCGTCACCCAGAACGAATCTTGGGCTCCGACTGTTTGTAGGCATTCGGTTTCAGGTACTATTTCACTCCCCTTGTCGGGGTACTTTTCACCTTTCCCTCACGGTACTGGTGCGCTATCGGTCATGCACGAGTACTTAGGCTTGGATCGTGGTCGACCCATGTTCAGACAGGATTTCACGTGTCCCGCCCTACTCTAGGACTTAAATCAGATTTACGTATACGGGACTATCACCCACTTTGGTACGACTTTCCAGTCGTTTCTACTTTTCTTAATTCAAGCCACTGGCCTGGTCCGCGTTCGCTCGCCACTACTAACGGAGTCTCGTTTGATGTCCTTTCCTACAGGTACTTAGATGTTTCAGTTCCCTGCGTTTGCTTCTTACACCCTATTTTATTCAGGTGTAGATACCTTTATGAGATGACTAGAAAACTAAACTGTCCTTTTACAAAAACAGCTTAATTTTTCTAGCCATCAAAGGTGGGTTGCCCCATTCGGAAATCTACGGATCAAAGGGTATTCGCACCTCCCCGTAGCTTATCGCAGCGTATCACGTCCTTCATCGCCTGTGCATGCCAAGGCATCCACCAAATGCCCTTAAGACACTTGATCGTTCTCATTGCCAATATTCATTCACGGTTTGTCTGCTTCTCTTTATCTTGTGCAAAATAAAGCGCAAAACAAACCAAATATCAGCAGAAAAGACCAGCTTCTCGAGATATATTCAATGGCGCGGTTAAGCTTCCAATCATAAGCAAGGGCTTTGAGCATTCCCTTGCGACACATGTCTCTTTTTCTAAATTAAGATTTCCTTCTAAATTAAGATTTCCTCTTCGGAAGAAAGGTTTTTCTTTCAAGATCTTTTTTAAAATCTGTTTTCCAAAACCTTTTTTCGACAACAAGCATTTTCCCAAGAAAGTATTTTTCTTAACAAAAAACTTGCACCTCAGAAGGAACCTTAAAAAGGAACATGTCTGAATATATCTTCTCTTCACAATTTCAATAGAACAAGCAAAAGGCTAAAAACCTCTTACTAAACCGTGTTCTTACAACATGATGATGACCGATTAAAGTGGTGGAGCCGGACGGGATCGAACCGACGACCCCCTGCTTGCAAAGCAGGTGCTCTCCCAGCTGAGCTACGGCCCCTAAAACAATATAACGCCTTCGAAACGCTTAAAATTCAAGATCACTTAAAATTGCTATTTTCTCAAAATTGCTACGCTTTATTGCCTTTTCTCGAAACATTTTTTTACCTTATATCTCAAGATCACTTAAATTTACCTTAAGACCACTGCAATTTTGGATATTAAAACCAAAGAAAGCACTTTTCTTTGTACCAGTAAAATTTTTATGCACCGGTAATATTCCTATAAACTGATAAGGTTCTTATAAATTAATAAAGAAAGCTTCCTCTGAGCACGTTTCACAAGCGCTTATAGATTGATAGAGTAATTGGTGGGCCTGGGAGGACTTGAACCTCCGACCTCACGCTTATCAAGCGCGCGCTCTAACCAACTGAGCTACAAGCCCTCCGGGATAAACCGGAAAACCTTCCCCGGTATCATCTTAAATCACTGGAAAAGCTTTTTTAAGTGGCTTTCTTTTTTAGTCATTTCCTTTTAAAGCCTTTTTTTTAAAACCCATAAGTTTTAATAAATCCATAGTTTTTAAAATCCATGGCACCTTGAAACACATGTTTTTCTTTGAAAAACGTGGAGTGATTATGATGTGAGGCTTTATTTTAAGAGATCGCCAGAAGGCTTGGGATCATCATCTGAAGAAAGAGAAACGAAGACGGCACGTCTGCTTTTATATTGTCAACACATGAGCACTAAGCCCTCAAATATTTCTCTCAACAGAGGTAGGGGCCTCAAAGAGACGGGGGGGG
>NZ_JBHIND010000093.1:0-1445 GCF_042194695.1 Bartonella sp. CM86QHHN | reverse complement strand
TTCGCACATCACTAAGAGAATTTCATCAGAATTTATAAACACTGGTTTATTCACAAATGCCTCCATACTGCCTATTGGCAATGGTTATTTTTTACTGTATGAGGGCATTTATATGCGCATATTGCACATATGTCAACAAAAAATATGTGCAAGATGAACATATATAGTGAGTATTATATTATTTAGGATATATAAAATGAATGACGTTGATTACCTTATAATGGAGGAAGTGAATAAGCTTAATGTAGATAAACAAAGAAGATTAATTATTATTCTTCGTCTTTTAAGGTATTTAAAATGCGAAGAAGCCACTGCTTTTTTTCAGGAGATATATCTTTTAAAGCGTTAAAAACTTCTTTTTGAAGTTCGCGGTCTGAAAGAGCAGTTGTAGATTTTGTTTTTATACCCTGTCCTTCACCAGTCAATAACCACCCTGTGCTTACGTTAAAAGCTTTTGCGTATCGACTCGCGGCTTTATTGATGCCGCGAACTCCTTGTTCATGTTGTATGTAAGTGTAATATGGCCAGCCATAATATTGAGCTGCTGCGCGAGCAGATTTAAATCCTTTAGCAATTCTTGCTTCTGTTAAGCGTATAGCTTGGTCTGTTTTTTGTTCTGGCATTCTATTAAATCCTTTTCATTCATAATGCACATATTATGTGTGCTTTTCGACTTGACTTTTTTCTGTGCACATTGCACACTTAATTTTATGAATAAGATAGAAGCAAAAGAACTAAGAAAACGCCTTAATCTTACGCTGGACGAAATGGCGGCGTTATTAGGCGTCAACAAATCAACGGTATGGCGTTGGGAAAAATATGGTGTTCCTTCAAGAGGAGCAGTGGCTTATCTTTTAAAATCTTTATGCGATCAAGAGCAACACCCCCCAATGTCGAAAATTTGCAAGAGCTGCGGTGTTGATCACACCGGCGATAGTTTGCAGCCTTAAGGAGATCAAAATGAGTTCGAATGAAATTTTATGGATAGCAGTGGTTTCAGTTTTGCTCTTAAGCGGAGTGATGTTTCGTATTGCATTGCATTATCGCGATCAAGTTAAAGCACTTAAAGAGCAGGTTCAAGATATTAAGAAAAAAATGAAAGAGAATGAGTTTAGGTATTTAAAGGAAAGCAAGCAGACAATTGATGAATGTGATGCGGATCTTGAAGAACGTGACAAGGAAATTAANATTGAAGAACGTGACAAGGAAATTAAACAACTGAAACAAAAGACTGAAGAACTAAAACAAAGTATAGATGCGTATCGAGAAGAGTTTACACGGAAAAGTGAAAAGATACAGGCACTAAAAGCAGATGTGCAATCACGCGACGAGGAAATTCAAAGACTAACACAAGAGCTTAAGCCGCGTGATGAAGCAGTAAAAGCGCCGCTTCATAAGAATAAGAAGAGTAAGAAGAAGGGTAAGTGAGGAGAGAAAGATGAGTT
>NZ_JBHIND010000074.1:0-115919 GCF_042194695.1 Bartonella sp. CM86QHHN | reverse complement strand
AAATGACTTTGATGATTTAGCCAAACGACTAGAATGGTTTGTTTGTTCAAGACAGTTGTTTTTTGAACTTGCGGCGATTGATCCAGAAAGCCTTTCCAAAGTTGAAAGAGCCGCTCGCTTTTTGTTTCTCCAACGTTGTGTGATGTATGGGAAAAAAGAGTATGTCTCTTTTGGCTTTGGAAGGAAAAAGCCTATAGCATTTAATCCCGATAAGCTGCTATCAAGGATGCGACGTGTTAGACAGAAGCTTCTTGATACGACAATCTTAAATTTGTCGTGGGAACGGGTTATCGAGCTATTTGATGCACCCGACAGTTTATTTTACCTAGACNCGACACGTGAGTGTGCACAGCTTTTTAGTGTATCCACAACAACGATTCGCAATTGGGTGCTTCAGGGGTTGTTTCCGGAGCCATATAAGCTAGGGAGAGCAGTGAGGTGGAGAAAAAAAGAGATACTAGCTTTTACTCCAAAGAAAAATACGGAGCAAATAAGAACAAATTAGGTAAAATTATATAAACTGTAGAAGGTGGTCTAAAAGGTGGTCTGAAAATAGCTATTTAAAGAAAAAAACTATATATTTCAATATGTTTAAGAAATAAAATGGTGCCCCCAGAGAGACTCGAACTCCCGACCCCCTGATTACAAATCAGGTGCTCTACCAACTGAGCTATAAGGGCGTAACCATGTAGGAGTTAGCACAAACTAACAAAAAGGAAAACAGAAAATTATTAAATTTTATGTATATTAAAAGAAAACTATATAAAAAATAACCAATTTATTTCCTTTTTCCACTTTTTACAGCAAGGTTGGAACTATCCTTATGTTGATATCTTATAGAATCTTTTATAAGAATGCACCGTTTTGCTATCGAATTACGAATCTGAAGACTTTGATTGATGAGCAAGGTAATTTTCTAGCCAGTGAATATTATAATTACCATCAGCAACATCTTGATTATTAATAAGATCGCGAAAAAGAGGCAGTGTAGTTTTTATCCCATCGACGACAAATTCATCTAAAGCACGCCGTAAACGCATCATACATTCTAAACGGGTACGTCCATGAACAATCAGCTTTCCAATCATGCTATCATAGTAAGGAGGAATGCGATAACCTGAATAAGCGCCTGAATCAACACGAATCCCTAAACCTCCAGGTGTATGAAAATGTGTAATGGTTCCAGGTGATGGCGTAAAGTTAATAGGATCTTCTGCATTAATACGGCATTCAATGGCATGACCAGAAAAACAGACTTCATCTTGTGTCACTGAAAGTTTACAGCCTGATGCAATATGGATTTGTTCGTGGACTAAATCTATACCTGTAATTGCTTCAGTTACAGGATGCTCGACTTGTAAACGTGTATTCATTTCAATAAAATAAAATTCGCCATTTTCATAAAGAAATTCAATAGTACCAGCTCCACGATATCCAAGTTGGGCACAAGCATTTGCAACAATATTTCCAATTTTTTTCCGTTCAGTTTCATTAAGTGCAGGTGACGTAGCTTCTTCCCATACTTTTTGATGCCGTCGTTGAAGTGAACAATCGCGTTCTCCTAAATGAATAGCATTTCCCGCACCATCACCTATGACTTGAATTTCAATATGACGGGGTTTTTCTAAATATTTTTCTATGTAAACAGCGTCATCACCAAAAGCAGCTTTCGCTTCTGAACGCGTTGTTTTGAGAGCTATAGAAAATTCTTGTTCAGAATGAACGACTTTCATACCACGTCCGCCACCACCGGCAGAAGCTTTTATAATAACTGGATAACCAATTTCACGAGCAGTGCGTAAAGCATCTGATTCTTCAGTGACTGCTCCATCTGAACCTGGAACTACAGGAATACCAAGTTTTTTGGCGGTTTTCTTTGCTTCGATTTTATCGCCCATGATGCGGATATGAGTAGCTGTTGGACCGATGAATGTAATATCATGGGCTTCTAGAACATCTGCAAATTTTGCATTTTCAGAAAGAAAGCCATAACCTGGATGAACAGCATCCGCTCCTGTAATTTCACAAGCAGCAATAATTTGCTGAATACTCAAATAAGAATCACGAGCGGGAGGAGGGCCAATACAAACACTTTCGTCAGCAAGACGAACATGCATTGCATCTGCATCAGCGGTAGAGTGAACAGCCACGGTTTTTATGCCAAGTTCTTTACATGCACGTAAAACGCGAAGAGCAATTTCTCCTCGATTAGCAATGAGGATTTTTCGAATCATGGTTGCCCCTCGCTTTATTCAACAATAATAAGTGGTTCACCAAATTCAACAGGTTGACCATCTTTGACAAGAACAGTGGTTACCGTACCGGAGCGCGGTGATGAAATTTGATTCATTGTTTTCATGGCTTCAATAATAAGTAATGTCTCCCCTTCAGAAACATTTTGTCCTACTTCTACAAAAGGTTGTGCGCCTGGTGAGGGTGCAAGATAAGCTGTTCCAACCATTGGAGAGGTTATTGTGTTTTTTGATTTATCTTCTTGGATAGATTGTATAGGAGATTCAGCTGTTGGAACTGGAGAAGATGTTACAGAAAAAGTAGGAGTAGAAACAGGGGCATAGATTGCTTGCTCAGAAGAAGTTAAGGTATTTTGGCGTGAGACACAAATACGAAGCTCCCCTTGTTCAACTTCAATGTTCGTTAAATTTGTATCATTCAAAATTTCAGCAAGATCACGAATAATTTTCGTATCAATTGCGGTTTTTGCCGAATCCATTTTTTTTGTTGCCATTTTATTTCTAACTCCTTGATCAATGAAGATCGTCATTATCTCATTTTATGACCGAATATCTCTAGATTAGGGATGACATCTTTTGAGGCTTTAAAGATTTTTATTTCCTTTAAATCATTATACTTTGCAATTTAAAACTTGTATCTGCTTTACGTAAAATTGCACTTATAAGCCTGTTATCAAAAAAGAGAAAGCATAAAATTACCTCATTTACAGTATTCTTCCTAAAACGGATCAGGTATTCACTGTGTATTATCTATCGCTTGTTTTAGAATATCTTGTCTGGCTGCGCCGATGAATATTTTATCACCAATGATGTAAGAAGGTGTTCCCGTAATATGAAGTGCAGAGGCAATTTGAATGTTTTCTTTAAAAGCGTTTTGCAGAGTGGGATCTTTTATTGCATTATGTAGTTTTTTTTCATCTGCTCCTAATGAAACAGCTACTTTAATAGCTTTAGCTTCATTTGCACGACCCTGATACATTAAAAGCGTTTTGTGAAACTGAGGATATTTCTCTGGAAATTGTTTTCGAAATGCGTAGGCAACAGTATGGGCTGCCATAGAATCAGAGCTTAAAATTGGTAAGTCCTTGATAATAACCTTTAAATCTGGATATTCTTTTATCAAGTCTTCTATATTTGAATAGGAAATTTTACAATAACCACAGTTGTAATCAAAAAAATTGACAAGCACTCTTTTACCATTTGGGTTTCCCAAAACAGCGTCATGAGGAGAATGAAAAATCTCTTTTTCTAATGAATGAATGACAGAAGTTTGTTTTTGGTTTTCGTATTCATTCTGTTTTTCCAGCTTATCTTGAAGAATAAGCTGCATTTCAATCATAATTTCTGGATGAGTAAGAAGATACTCTCTGACGATTTGTTGAATATGATGAGAATCAGTATGTGGTATCATTTTTTCTTTAAGCTTAGATAAAAAGCTAGAATCTTCCAAAAGTTGTGATTTAAGCTTTTCTAAGCTTAAATCATTTGCTGTTTTTGAGTGTGATGTTGCGTTTGATAAAGAAGGTAAAAAGATTAAAATACTCGACATAACTATGACTAAAATTTTTGAAAAAAGTGTTATTTTCGAGTTTTGAGAGTGATAATTCATTTGTATACCTTCACATTTTTTAGGGTGTCATTGAGTGAACTATATGAAAAGCGCTATCTATGTGCAATGAAGCATTTAGTTATAGTGTATCTTTAAGAATGAGAAAAAACATCAATTTTTCTCTAAAAAGATTTCATATGATAAACCTTGGCTTGGTAAGGATTATGTTTTGTAAAAGATAAAAAAAATCTCTTTAATTTGTCAAATGTTGTTTTGATGTATAAGGGTATCAAAAGCTTTTTGTGCGTTTTTATTTTAGGAAAAAGTACGTTGATAATACAATGAAGAACATTTGTATTATTTTTTCCTGTTGCTTTATTGAGTACTGAGAAACAAAATTAAATAATGAAAAGTGAAATTATGAAAACCACAACACATTATGATCTGTTTATCATTGGAGGAGGGATAAACGGCTGTGGATTGGCAAGAGATGCAGCAGGACGCGGATTTAAAGTGGGATTGGCTGAAATGAACGATCTTGCATCTGGGACCTCAAGTGCGTCAACAAAGCTTATTCATGGTGGGCTTCGTTATCTTGAACACTATGAGTTCAAACTTGTTCGTGAAGCATTGAAAGAACGCGAGATTATTTTACGTATGGCTCCACATATTGTGCGTCCTTTGCGTTTTCTCCTTCCTTATCATAAAGAATTGCGCCCTGCTTGGATGTTGCGTTTTGGACTTTTTATTTATGATTATTTAGGGAATTGGAATCAGAAATTGTGGCGCAGTAAAACGATTAATTTTTCACAAAAATTTTGCTCTACACTGAAGAAAGAATATCAGAGAGGTTTTGAATATTCTGATGCAAGAGTAGATGATGCGCGTTTAGTTATTGGCAATGCTCGTGATGCAGAAAAGTGGGGAGCTGATATAAAAGTACGAACAGAAGTTCTCTCTTTAAAAAAAGAAGACAATAAATGGCGTATCTTTCTTCAAGACAAGTTAAGTAGCAAAGAATATAGTGTCACAGCTTCTTATGTCGCGAATATGACAGGTCCTTGGATTGATCATGTTTTAGCAAGCATATTAGATTGTAAAGAACATTCACCAGTACGGCTTGTTAGAGGTTCTCATATTTTGGTTCCCAAGCTTTATACTCATGATCGTGCTTATATTTTTCAAAATGGTGATGGGCGTATTATATTTGCTATTCCGTATCAAGAAGAGTTTACCTTACTTGGAACAACAGATTGTAATTATCAAGGAGATCCGGCTGACGTTCATATTACTGATACAGAAATTGATTATATTTGTGCAGCAGCCAGTGAATATTTCATACAACCAGTGTTGCCTGAAACGATTGTCTGGTCTTACTCGGGAGTTCGTCCACTCTATGATGATGGAGCTTCAAAAGCACAAGAAATTACGCGCGATTATGTTTTAAAAGAAATGGGAACAGGAACGACACCAAAGATACTTAATCTTTATGGTGGAAAGATTACAACTTATCGTAAGTTGGCTGAAGATGCGATGAAATTTGTTGAAAAAGAGCTTGGTAAAAAGAGAGCATCATGGACGGCTAAGGCAGTACTTCCAGGGGGTGATTTTCCCTATAACAAATTAGATACAATCGAAAATAGGATTGCTCTTTTGATGCCAGATTTAGATGCTTTTACACATCGCAGGCTTGCACGCTCCTACGGTACGGAAGCATTGGTGATCTTTGCACATGGTAAGGCAAATAAAGGAAAAAATTTTGGACATGGGCTTTATGAAGTAGAAGTAAAATGGTTGATGGAAAAAGAATGGGCTAAAGTATGTGAAGATGTGTTATGGCGTCGTTCAAAACTGGGTCTCCTATTTAATGAACAAGAGGTTGATACTCTTTCTTCCTATATGCAAAGCCAACAAGAGATTGAACAACTTTTATGATCATTTTATTTTACAGATTTTATCTGCAATATTGTAAAATATTTTCCTTAAAGAGATACTGATATCAGTCATAGATATTAAAAAGGCAATGGCTGTCTATACCCTGATTTTAGTTTTTTTTGCAAGAATCACAAAATGGCAAAATTAGATAGAATATTTAGGATGAAATTTGTCTATCTTATAAAGTGAAATTCAAGAATGTTACCAAGAATAACTCATTGAAAAAAATGATTTATAATTAGATTCATGTGAAATAAGGATTTTTATTCTTTCTTTAGGAGAAGATAAAGATACTTTCTGTAGCATTTATTTGCACAATAAGTTAAAAAAATCTAAAGAAAATTAAATCTATTATAAAAAATTGTATAATGTGTTAGTTTAGCATTTATTATCTTAAATGCTGTGCTAAATCATGTAAGGATGGAGGCTTGATGAGCGTAAGAAGAACTTGTAAATGAGTTTTTTATATTATGGTGAAAATCTTCTTTTTTCATGTTTATATACCTAAACACTAATCTATGAGAAATGCGATATTGTGTTTTATCATGATTGATTGTAGTAAACCTTGATATCAATTGAAAATAATGAACTGTTATTATACTCATGATAGTATAAGAGAATAAAATTTTCCGTAAACTAAAAGTAAGTATTTTTCTATGTATAAAGAGAGAGCTATAGGGACGTGAGAGTAATACCCTCATGATATTTTACAACCTTCCATCGCCTATAAAATTTGCAGTAGCACCAATGTTGGACTGGACAGACCGACATTGCAGGTTTTTTTATCGTCTTTTAACGAAAAAAGCTCTCCTTTATACGGAAATGATGGTAGCAGATGCTGTCATTCATGGTGTTCGCGAACAATTGTTGGCTTTTAGCGATAAAGAACGTCCAGTTGCATTACAACTAGGGGGGGCTGATCCGAGAAAGTTAGCAGAAGCTGCACGAATTGCTGAGGATTTTGGCTACAACGAAATAAATCTTAATGTCGGGTGCCCATCAAATCGTGTTCAAGCAGGTGTCTTTGGGGCTTGTTTGATGCTACATCCAGACATTGTGGCAAATGCCGTGGAAGCGATGAAACGAGAGGTTACTATACCTGTAACTGTCAAATGTCGGATTGGAGTGGACGAACAAGATGAAGAGTTAGCGTTAGATCTTTTGGCTAATCAGGTTTGGAATGCTGGATGTGATGCGCTCTGGATACATGCACGCAAGGCATGGCTGCAAGGATTGAGTCCGAAAGAAAACCGTAATATTCCGCCTCTTAATTATGAAAGAGTTTACAAATTAAAACGTAAATATCCTCATAAATTCATTGGGATAAATGGTGGAATTAAATCGATTGATGAGATCAAAGAACACTTAACTTTCTGTGATGCTGTCATGGTTGGTCGCCAAGTTTATCATAATCCAGCTTTGTTAAAACATATTGATTTTGAACTCTATGGTGAGACGCAAAATAATCTGAGTGAGAGTGATCTTATTGAGGTTATGTGTGATTATACAGCTCGACATATTGCATCGGGGGGGCGGCTTTCTCATGTGACACGTCACATGATTGGTTTATTTCATGGGCGGGGTGGGGCACGTCGATGGAGGCAAATATTATCAAATGATGCGACAAAACCAAATGCAGATATATGTATTTTAAAAGAAGCTTTTTATGCTCTCATTTAATAATAGCCTAATAATTAACATATATTAAAGTTGAGATCCTTTGCGTTTGGATGTCTTTGCGATAATTTTGATCTCTTCAATTTTATAAGTTTTTGAAAGTTTATAACTTTTATTATGCATAAGAATTGTTGGAATGTATATATTAAACGGCATGCTGATTATGCCTATTAAATAAAAAATAGGTTAAGGGTATCACTGTAAAGGTAATCATAAGATATTAATAACATTTTGAATCTTGCACGTTTGTTATTAGGGTTGAAAATAGAATGTAGAAATTATTGCTTTCATAGTATTTAACATTTTTAAAGCACTGTTAAAAAAACAATAAATTATTCATATCCTGTATATATGACGGGATTTTCATAAACATTGTAGATTTTAAAAGGTATCCTTATGACCGCTAGTCCATTTGATGATTTTCGTGCTTTGCTTACAAATTTACCTGTTGCTGATGAGTTTTCTATAATTTTGGCAAAAAAACGGCAAAAAGACTTAACAAAAGAGCAAGGAACATTAGGAAAACTAGGAGATATTGCTGTTTGGTATGCGGGGTGGAGGGGTACAGAAAAACCTATCGTAACGAGACCTTTGGTCGCTATTTTTTCTGGAAATCATGGTATTGTAGAGGAGAATATTACACCATTTCCACAATCTATGACACAAAAAATGGTAGAAAATTTTGCCTCTGGTGGAGCTGCTATCAATCAAATTTGTATTGCTTATGATCTTGGATTAAAAATATTTGATTTAGCATTAGAATATCCAACAATGAATATTACGAAGGATGCCGCAATGGATGAGCGGAGTGCGGCTGCTACAATGGCATTTGGAATGGAATCCATTGCGGGTGGAACAGATCTTTTATGTATTGGAGAAATGGGAATTGGAAACACAGCAATAGCTTCAGCTTTATGCTTAGCATTGTTTGGAGGGGAAGTGGAAGAATGGACAGGAAATGCTATGGAATCAGAAGGTGATTTTTATCAGCGTAAAATTGCAGCGGTTAAGACAGCTATTTCTTTGCACAAGGATTATTTCAATGATCCTTTTGAGATAATGCGTCGCTTAGGAGGACGTGAGATTGCTGCTATGGTTGGTGCTATTTTAGCAGCAAGAATAGAAAAAATACCCGTTATTTTAGATGGTTTTGTGGCAACAGTAGCTGCAGCGGTTCTTTATAAAATGCATCCAAAAGCTCTTGATCATACCCTTGTTGGACATGTTTCTTCTGAGACAGCTCATCGTAAACTTTTAAAAAAAATTGGCAAAGAACCACTTCTAGATTTGGGGATGCGTCTTGGTGAAGGGACAGGAGCAGCTATGGCAGCTGGTATCGTCAAAGCCGCTGTTTTAACACATGCACAAATGGCAGTTTTGGAACAAGAAAGTTTGAATGCCTAAAAGATCATGAGACGGATATAAAAATCTTAAGAGTTTTGTTCATGCGTCTTGTCGTGTAATTTAATATAATTAAGTGGAAGTTCCGTTGTATATTTAATCTGTTCCATTGCGAAAGAAGATGAGACATCACGGATATCAATTTTAGAAATTAATTTTTTATAAAAAAGATCATAAGCTTCAATGTTGGGCACAACAACACGCAATAAATAGTCAATATCTCCACTCATTCGATAAAATTCAATGACTTCACGGAATTCTTGCACAATTTTTGAAAAACGCTTAAACCATTCATGACTATGTGTATTTGTGCGAATAGACACAAAAACAGTGACGTGTGCGTTTACTTTTTCTGGAGAAAGAACAGCAACACGACGCTGAATGACGCCATCTTCTTCAAGTTTTTGAATTCTACGCCAGCAAGGAGTGGTCGAAAGTCCCACTTTTTTAGCAATATCAGCAACAGAAAGTGTCGCATTTTCTTGCAAAAGATGTAAAATTTTTCGGTCAAGACGATCCATATTTTTTCTCAATATTTTAATTTATAAAAATTTACGCACTAAACAACGCAGATATACAATAAGCTCATCGTTAAACCATGGGTTTTTCTGTAACCAAGAAGTATTTCGCCATGACGGATGAGGCAAAGGCATAACATTATAGCCTCGAGGTTGAGGAATGGAAAGAATATTTCTCCAATCACCAACAGTTGCAGAAACGGTTTTATGTTTTAATTCTGTAATGTGCCACTTTTGCGCATAACTGCCAATAGCAAGAACAAGCTTTATTTGAGGCATTGCCTGAAATATCTTTTCATGCCATATTTCTCGACATTCACGTCTTGGTGGTAAATCAGCTTTATTTTTGTCATAACCTGGAAAACAAAATCCCATAGGAACAATAGCAAAGAGAGATTTATTATAAAATTCTTCTTTCGTGACACCCAGCCAATTACGCAATTTTTCACCAGAGCGATCATTAAAAGGGATAGACGTTTCATGGACACGCAACCCTGGTGCTTGGCCTGCAATTGCAATCGAAGCAGTATCGGATAAATAAACGACAGGGTTTGGTTCATGAGGAAGAGGAGGAAAATAATGGGGTTGTTGGACGCAAACACGACAGGAATAGATCTCTTTTTCAAGTTTGATAATTGGGCTACATTGTTTCATTAGTAAATAAAATTAAAAAATATTTTTTTATTCTGTGCGAGGATTTGCTTTGCGCCATTCTTTTGGTCGTTGAAAACTTGATGCCCATATTCCTTTCTTTTTCTTTCTAGCTTCTTGCTCTTCTTTGGGGTATTCATAATAATTTACAGCCCAACCATTATGTACAAGTGTTGCGTTGATATTGCTAACTTGTTTTGTTTTACATGTTGCAAGAATACGGCGATATTTATCTGTTTTTTTCCAGTGACATGTAACAGTTTGATTTTTTAATAGTTGTTCTAAATATTTTTTTGCCTCAAGCCCACAAGGGTAGCGCGCTTCCTTTTTTCCACAAAATTGGTGGAGTTCAGGAGCATCAATTCCAGCTAGTCGAATCTTAATTGAAGAAATCATAATGGTATCGCCATCAATGATTAATGCATTTCCTTCAACAGAGTTTTGAGAAGAAAATTTTTCTTTTTGAGGCAACCGCTGAGTTTTCTTAAAATAAGTTGACATAATGATAAGAATGCTAGCAGCGACAAAAATACTGAAACCGATTACTTTTAGATTAAAGCTTCTTAGATTAAAATGAGAAAAAGATTTTTTCATGAAATAAAGAAACTGCTAACATTATTATAACTCTATTTTAGTATTGTTTATAATTGACCCGAGAAACTTTATTCATATGACGAAACAGTGTTTCGTTTTAATGACAAAATTTTCATTAGATATCACAATAATCAAATACTCATACAGAATATATGTAAGCAACTTAAATAATAAATCAACTTATCCAAATCCGTACAAAACATACAAAGTTTAAAGTAAACTTTTTAAACTTAAGGAAATAAAAAAACATCCCTCAAAAAATAACTTTGAAGAGCAATACTCCCACATTTCTTTTGGAGTATAAAATCTATCAATTTAATAATAATTTTATTTATTTAATTTTTGTTTCCTTAAATTCAACGTGCTTTTTTACAACTGGATCATATTTACGCTTGCTCATTTTATCTGTCATTGTACGGCTGTTTTTCTTTGTTACATAGAAAAAACCAGTATCTGCAGTTGATAAAAGCTTGATCTTAATGGTTGCTGCTTTAGCCATAATGTAAATACCCTATTTATACTGAAAAAATATTATTGCTGTCAAAACTTATTTCCGACATCATCAGATTTTCCGGCAACACTACGGATGTTCTCAAAAAAGTCAAGAGCTGATTAATTTTCTCATAAGTTGGACAAACACCAAAATGACATATAAACCGAAAAAAACAGCCATGGCTATTGAAAAACCAAAGGGTTTAAAGATATCCATGGATTTTCCGATAAAGGTCGGTCCGATGAGCATACCAATTCCATAACAAAAAATAAAAGCAGAATTAGCAGCAGCAAGTTCTTGCCCCTTGAGACGGGCTCCTAAATGTGCAAGACTAATTGTATAAAGGCTCGCTGATACACCACCCAGAAAAAACAAATCAAGCATCAGAATCCATGGATATTGAAGAATCCATGGTACTATAAAAGTTCCTATAAAACCTAAAATAGCGCAACTCATCAGCGGGTAGCGTCGATCTTTGGCGTAGTCGCTTATAATGCTGATAGGAATTAAGAGGAAAATATTCCCAAGTGCAAGGGTTGCCATAAAATGTGCTGCTTCATTCTCATTATAACCAATGGATAAACTAAAGGGTATTATAAGAGTTAATACGCCCATTTGAATGGCCCCGTAAACAAGGACCGCCATCATTGCACTTGGAACGTGAAAAAGATAACGAAAAAATGGCATATATTGATTTTTTTGAAATTCTGGACTTAATTTCCAAGCGGTAAGAATTGGTATAGTAGCAAGTATAATAAGGCTATATCCAACAGCAAAAGGAATAAATCCTTGTGTTCCCACTTTTGCTAGCAGCGTTAGACCTATTATAAACCCTAATCCTAAGACAATAGCATAAATAGAAAGGATCAAACCGCGTTTTTTGGGGGGAGCATAACTGTTGATCCAAAACTCTGACAGGATAAACATAACTGTCATGCTGAAATGTAATATAAACTTTAAAATAAACCAAACCCATATGGGATCAAAAAAATAGAATCCTAAAAAACTTAAAGATCCTATCGCCATCATAAGCAATATTGTTTGAGCGATTCCTAAGTATAAGGCAATTCGAGACGTAAAAATAGCTGCAATAATTGTGGCGATTCCACCAACTGTTCCACTATAGCCGATTGTACTGTTGGAAAGTCCTTTCTCTGCCATAAGAAGAGAGACAAGTTGTGTTCCCATTGCCAATGCTGTTCCAACAGTGCCAATGGTTGCAATAGCGGCAATAATTGCACGCAAAGAATTATTTTGAGAGTCAAAAGGTTTTTTTTTCATGAGAATGGCTTAAGGTACTCTTGTTTATTTAAACAATGAAAAGATGAGCTGAAATGAAAGGGAGCCAAAACTATCCTTTGCAGTTTCTCTCATTTTCTAAGTATAAAAAACTGCAAGATTTTTATATGGTTATTATAGACTTAACAATAAAATTTATCCTCTTTTATACTAAAGAAATAAGATTGTATATATAAATATTATATAATATAAGTCATTTCTTAAATTGAATTTATTATTCATATATATTCAATGGAGGGCAAGAAGATTAATTTTTTCTTTTCCCATAAAAAGTATACTTTTGTTTTTTTAATTTGTTTTTATGGTAGGATGTCGGTGAAAATTTTATTGGACGAGGTTTTGTTAACAGTTCAAAGCATAAAGCGCCAGCAAAAGGTTGTACCGTTATAAGTTTTACTTCTACAACATCACTGAGCTGATAGCCTTTATGGCTACGCTGTCCTACAAGAACATGTTGTGCTTCATCAAAATGATAATAATCATTTTTAAGTGTAGAAATATGGATAAAACCATCTGTATTGAGTTTATCAAGTGAGATAAAAAGACCTGCTTTTGTAACTCCGGAAATGCGGCCTGTAAAAATACGACCGATTTTATTCGTTAAATAGTGAGCAACAAGCCGATCAATCGTTTCTCTTTCAGCCATCATTGCACGGCGTTCGTATAAAGAAACTTGCGTAGCAATTTCTGCAAGATTTTGTTCTTGTGTATCTGTTAATTGATCATTTCCTAATTTGAGAGCTTTAATGAGTGCTCGATGAATAATGAGATCAGCATAACGACGGATTGGTGATGTAAAATGTGTATAGTTCTGCAAATTTAAACCAAAATGGCCACTATTTTTAGGGTTGTACTCTGCTTGTGATTGTGAACGCAAAATAACTTGATTGACTAGTTCTTGTTGTTGAGTATGAGCGACCTTTTCTAAAATTCTATTAAGGCGCGCTGAGGTAAGTTCGCTTCCGCGGGAGAGTGGTATCCCCAAACTTTGAAGAAAGCTCCGAAGTATTTCTTGCTTAGCAAGAGAAGGTTTTTCATGAATACGATAAATGAGCGGCTGGTGATGTTGTTTTAATGTTTCAGAAGCTGCAATATTAGCTTGTATCATAAACTCTTCAATTAAACGATGCGCTTCTAATTGTGTTTCACTCACAACATCTTTTATGCATCCATTTTGATCAAGAATAATCTTTTTTTCTGCAATTTCTAATTCTAGTGGTTGGCGACGATTTCGCGCAGCTTTAAGGCATGCATAGGCTTCCCATAAGGGGTGCAAAATGCTCTCAAAAAGAGGGGTTATTTTTTCATTTATATTACCTTCAATTGCCAATTGTACTTCTTGATAAGAAAGTTTGGCTCTTACACGAATCATAGTACGATGAAAACTATGTTTTCGTTTATTACCGTTTGCATCAAAAATCATACGAACGGCTAAAGCTGGTCTTTCTTTTCCTTCACGCAGAGAACATAAATCATGAGAAAGGCGTTCAGGTAACATTGGCACAACGGTATCAGGAAAATAAACAGAATTTCCACGTTTCAATGCTTCTTTATCTAAAGCGCTTCCTGTTTTGATATAATAAGAAACATCTGCAATGGCTACAATAATAATCCAACCATCATTATTTGCTGGATCCGTATCCTTGGTTGCATAAACTGCATCATCATGGTCTTTTGCATCTGGTGGATCAATTGTAATAAAGGGTAATTGTCGCCAATCTTCACGATTATCCATATTGGCAGCTTTGATATGTTTGGCTTGCTCAAGAACACTTTCAGGAAAAATATAAGGAATTCCTTTCGAAAGAAGCGCTATCATTGAGAGTGTTTTCTCACTCTTAATGTGCCCTAAAACATTCTTTATTTTTGCGCTCTTTAATCCGTAACCAGTATTTTTTTTTATTTCGACTTCAACGAGATCACCAATTTGAATCTTCATTTCTGGAGACATTTCAACAATGAGTTCATTGGTTTTGCGGTCTATAGGATCAAGGCGCCATTGATTATTTTCCGATTTTCGTACAATAGCAAATGCGCTTTTGGGAGATACATCAATTTTACGAATAATTCGTCCCGTATAAGGATGGCTTGAGCTTTCAGAATTTTTATTTCGAAAAACTTTTACAAGAATATGATCTCCAACACCAATATTACTTCCTGTTATGTGATGAAAAGAGTGTATTTCAATATTGGGCTTTGGAGAATCTTCCCATTCAAGAGGTTGTGCAATAAAACTTCCCTCTTTATCACGTCCGCTAATTTTTACTAAAGAAACAGGGGGTAATTTTCCTTTGTTTATTGCTCTTTTGTGGTGTTTAGATATGAGATTTTGATCCTTTAACTCACGTAACATATCTCTAAGCCAGATACGAGAATCGCCTTTTAAGTTAAAAGCTTTAGCGATTTCTCGTTTACTTGAGTGGTTAGGATTCTCAATTATAAAGGAAAGGATTGCTTCCTTATTGGGAAAAGTTTTCCCCTTGAATGAAGAGAGATATTTTATGTTTTTTTCACCTTTAGCCAAAATTTATGTCTCTTTTATTTTTGCTTTTGTTTTAGAAGAAGCTCTTTTTGAAGTTGTTTTTTTACTCGATGCTTTAGCCGATATAAGTTCTAGTGCCTCTGGAAGTGTTACACTAATGGGATCTTTATCTTTTGGCAATGTTGCATTAATTTTACCCCAATTGACATAAGGACCATAACGCCCGTTGCGCACGGTAATGGTTCCTCCTTCGGGATGCTCTCCTAATGTTGCCAATGCTTCAGGTGTTGTTCTGCTTTGCCTGGTTTTGTTTTCTTGTTGTTCTGCTAATACTGTAACAGCGCGATTGATACCAATATCAAAAACTTCATCTGCATGAAGAAGGCGCGCAGATTTTCCATTATGGCTAAGATAGGGACCATATCGTCCAATCGTAGCCGTGATTGTTTTTCCGGTTTCAGGATGAATGCCAATTTCACGGGGAAGGGATAGTAAAGCCAAGGCTTTATCAAGGGTTACATTTTCTGCCTGCCATTCTTTTGGTAATCCTGCACGCTTAACTTCTTTGCTTTCACCAAGTTGAATATAGGGACCAAACCGGCCATTACGAAGAGAGATCTCTTTTCCTGTTTCAGGGTCAATACCAAGTATAACAGGTTCATCATTGCGTACAGCTTCATTCTCTTCTCCAGTATCTGTACCAAGTTGGTGTGTGTATTTACATTCGGGATAATTGGAACAGCCAACAAAAGCACCATAACGCCCAAGTTTTAATGATAATTGACCATTTTTACAAAGAGGACAGGAACGCACATCACTTCCATCTTCGCGTTCAGGAAAGGCGAGAGGTGCTAATGTTACATTTAAAGCATCAAGAACATTGGTTATACGGAGTTCTTGGATATTGCTAATAGATGCATTAAATCCATCCCAAAAATCTCGCAATACGTCTTTCCAAGAAAGTTTGCCATCAGAGATAAGATCCAGCTTTTCTTCAAGATCTGCTGTGAAACCATATTCTACATAGCGATTAAAAAAATTTTCAAGAAAGGCTGTAACAATACGTCCCTTGGCATCGGGAATAAGCTTTCGTTTATCAATGACAATATATCCACGGTCACACAATGTCGCTAATGTGGATGCATAAGTTGAAGGACGACCAATTCCTAACTCCTCAAGCTTTTTAATTAATGAAGCTTCAGAATAACGAGAAGGGGGCTCTGTGGTATGTTGTACAGATTCAACTTTTTCTTTTGTAAGTGCTTCACCAGTGTTTATTTGTGGTAAACGTGTTGTTTCATTTTCTTCATTATTTTCTTCGTCTCGTTGATCCGTGTAGACGGAAATAAAGCCATCAAAACGAACAACAGATCCTGTTGCCCGTAGATTTGCACGCTCTTCTCCTTGCTGTGCTTCAATTTCAACGGTTGTACGTTCAATGTCAGCAGAGCGCATTTGGCTGGCAATGGCACGCTTCCATATCAGATCATAGAGCTTTGCTTGATCGCTATCGAGAAAATTACGGACTTGACTAGGATTGCGTTGAAAATCTGTTGGGCGGATCGCTTCATGTGCTTCCTGTGCATTTTTTGCCTTTGTTGAATAAAAACGTGGCTTTTCAGGAATATAGTCTTTTCCGAAAGTTTCATGAATAACTTTTCGTGCTGAATCAATAGCCTCTGGTGCTATCTGCACACCATCGGTACGCATATAAGTAATAAGCCCTGCCGTTTCACCATTAATTTCAATGCCTTCATAAAGCTTTTGGGCAATTTGCATAGTGCGAGAAGCTGAAAAACCTAGTTTTGAAGAAGCTGCTTGTTGTAGTGTAGAGGTCGTAAATGGAGGAAAAGGATTTCTCTTTGTAGGTTTTGCTTCAACACTGAGTGTATGATATTGAGCTTTCTCCAGCATAAAGCGAATTTGGTCTGCTTGTTCTTGAGATTGAATATCAAGCTTGCCTATTTTTCTTTGATTAAACATTGTCAATCTTGCTTGGAAACTATCATTTTGGATGGTTTTTAACTGTGTTGTAATGGACCAATAATCTTCTTTGATAAAATGTTCTATTTCTGATTCACGATCACAAATAATACGCAAAGCAACCGATTGAACGCGTCCTGCTGAACGCGCACCAGGGAGTTTACGCCATAAAACAGGTGAAAGTGTAAAACCAACGAGATAATCGAGAGCACGACGTGCAAGATAAGCATCGACAAGGGATGTATCAATATCACGTGGATTATTCATAGCATCAAGCACAGACTTTTGGGTGATGGCATTGAAGACAACTCTTTTAATAGGTTTATCTTTTAAAACTTTTTTTTGACGAAGAACATCCAGAATATGCCATGAAATAGCTTCCCCTTCACGATCAGGGTCTGTTGCTAATATAAGGCTATCGGCTTCTTTAACGGCTTTTGCTATTTCATTTAAACGTTTAGCGGCAGCAGAATCTATATCCCATTTCATAGAAAAATCTTGATCCGGTAAAACAGAACCATCTTTTGCAGGCAAATCACGAACATGTCCAAATGATGCGACAACTTTGTATTGAGATCCAAGATATTTATTAATTGTTTTTGCTTTTGCTGGAGATTCAACGATAACGATATTCATAATTTTACCCAAATATTGAAATAAAAATTTTTTTATAAACGCCTTTTACGCGAATAGCTAATGCCAATTGCTTAAGAGCACATAAAAAAATATTAGCCATATAAAAAACATGAATATTGTACAACTTATGATTGTCATTATTAGAGTACACCCTATATAGAATTACACGATTTATTTTCCACTGTTATTACAAAAACATACGGCGAAATACTAAGATAACGTCTATTGAGAGGTAGGAGGGGAAATGCTCAAGGATAGAGGATTATGTTTATAAATCATTTAAAAGTTATCCAATATATTACAGACATGTCAAAGCAAATGAATCAGATGGCGCGTCAGGCGCATAGTCCGCTTTTAGCATTGCTTTTGGATATGGTTGCCAAAGAAGGGCAAAGCATTATTAATAGTGCTGAGGCTCTTGGGGAAGATCAAGATTCGACAATGACACATAACCACCAGAGTGTCGAATAAGCTTTCCAGCAAGGTCGAGTTCTACCAACAAGAGGTAGAGAGCTGGGAGTGAAACACCTGAGTGGATACTAAGTGTGTCTAAATCGATTGGCGTTGTTGAAAGAGCGGAGAGAACTGCTGCGCGTGCTGCATCATCATCTGCTAAAGAGAGATCGCTGTTTTTTTCATCTGCTAAATTAAAATTCTCCTTTTCAAGTTGTAAGGAGGATGGTTCCTCAAAAAAATTGAGTTGCGAATTTGGAAGCGGTGAAATTAATGGCGTAAGTGTTTCTATAATGTCAGAAGGATGTGTGGTGAGTAGAGCACCGTCTTTGATAAGATTGTTTGTACCAACAGATCTTGGATCAAGTGGAGAACCGGGAATGGCAAAAATTAGCCGTCCCATTTCAGCTGCTTGACGTGCGGTAATTAAGGACCCTGAGCGCAGGGCTGCCTCTACAACCAAGAGACCAAGTGATAGAGCTGCAATAATACGGTTTCTTCTTGGAAAATCGATAGCACGCGGCTTCCAAGAAATGGGCATTTCGCTGATGATGGCTCCACCGTTGGCGATAATATCTTCGTGCAACTTTTTATTTTCAGGAGGATAGATATGATCAATTCCTCCAGCCATGACTGCAACAGTTCCTGTTTTTAAACTTGCTTGATGCGCAACGCTATCAATTCCACGAGCGAGCCCAGAAATTGTTACAAAGTCTGCTTCTCCGAGAAAACGCGCAAATTGAGCCGTAAGCTTTTTCCCAGCAGCTGAAGCATTTCGAGAACCTATAATTCCAATAGAAGTTTTTTGAAAAATTGAAATATTACCTTTGATAGCAATAAGCGGCGGAGGGGCTTCTGTAACCTTAAGAAAAGCTGGATAATCTGGTTCGCCCATACCGATGAACCGAATATCTAATCTTTCAGCTTCTTGCATTTCTTTTTCTGCATCTTCTAAGCTTGCTATTTTTATAGATACAGAACCACCCCCTTTTCTACTAAGCTCTGGCAGCGCTGCCAGAGCATTTTCTGCTGTTTTATAATGATCAATGAGATTGCGAAAACTAACAGCTCCAATATTTTCACTGCGCAATAACCGTAACCAGCTTAGACGTTGACGATCAGTAAGCAGGATTCCTTTATTTATCTCCGTGTTGCGTACCAATCTTACTTTCTTCCCCAATTAATAATCTACTGATATTTGCAGAATGTTTTATAAACACAAATACGCTCATCACAATCAGCATACAATAGAAATAAGAAGCGGAAAAATAAAAAACAAATATCGGTGTGATCGTAACAGCAATAAGCGCAGATAATGAAGAATAACGCATGAGAAGAAA
This sequence comes from Bartonella sp. CM86QHHN, assembly GCF_042194695.1. Lineage (NCBI taxonomy): Bacteria > Pseudomonadati > Pseudomonadota > Alphaproteobacteria > Hyphomicrobiales > Bartonellaceae > Bartonella > Bartonella sp. CM86QHHN. Next base: position 96,656 of record NZ_JBHIND010000074.1, on the reverse strand, counting down.
AACCGCACTCCATACAATAATAAAAATAATTGCTGCGGGCCAATAGATTCCTAAACAGACCCCTAGATAGGTAGCAACACCTTTGCCACCTTTAAATTTAAGCCATACGGGGAAAAGATGTCCTAAGAAAGTAAAAAAACCCGCTAGAGAAACAAGTATACTATTGTCTAGCGGATTACTAAAAAACTTTATAATCAAAACAACGATAGTTCCTTTCAACATATCACAAAGAAGTGTTAGAGCAGCAAGCTTTTTATTTCCTGTTCGTAAAACATTTGTTGCTCCAATATTGCCGGAACCGATTGTTCTTATATCACCAATTTTGAACAATTTCGTAAAAAGAAGCCCAAATGGAATCGAGCCAATGAGATAAGATATGAGGAAAATAAACCATGGAGTGGACTGAAAAAATATTTCTGCTTCATTCATTAAGAATCTCATTAAGTTTGTTGATCAAGTTTAAAAACGGATTTCCCTTTCACAAAGGTCTGGAGCACACGTCCTTGAAAACGTGCATTATCAAAAGGGGTATTTTTTGAACGTGAATAGAGCTTCTCTTTCGAAACAACCCATGGTTCTTCAAGATCAACCACAATAAAGTCTGCATGAGCACCTTTTTTGAGTGTTCCTGCATTGAGTCCAAAGAGCTTTGCAGGCGCCGTTGACAAAAGTTCCGTTATCCGTAGAAGAGATAGGCTCTCATCATGATAAAGGCGTAAGGCTGCGCTCAATAAGGTCTCCATACCAATAGCGCCAACTGCCGCGTCATTAAATGGTAAATGTTTTTTGTCGATACTCTGAGGATCATGAGAAGAGACAATAACATCTACAGTCCCATCCTTTATTGCTTCAATCATTGCTATACGGTCTTCTTCTGTACGCAATGGGGGCATTAAGCGAAAAGAGGTGCGATATTCACCAATGTCATTTTCATTGAAAGATAAATGATTAATAGATACACCCGCTGAAATTTTCTCACTGCGTTTTTTACCTAAACGAAGTGCATCAGCAGAGAGTGCTGTCGATATTTGAGCGGCATGATAGCGTGTTTGCGTTAATACTGCTAATCGCAGATCTCTTTCAAGTGGGATAACTTCTGCTTCGCGAGGGATGCCAGAAAGACCAAGCCAACTGGCAAGCAGTCCTTCATTCATCACACCTTGCCCTGTAAGATCTTTATCTTGCGTTTCATGCATCAATGGAACATCAAAATCGCGTGCATAAGTCATTGCACGCCGCATAACAGATGAATTTTGAAGTGTTTTTTTGCCTTCACTAAAAGCAACAGCTCCTGCATCTTTGAGCAAACCAAATTCGGTTATTTCTTGTCCGTTGAAACCTTGTGTGATTGAAGCAATGGGATAAATATTGACCAATGAGATTTCCTGTGCTGTATGCGTAATAAATTTAATCAGAGCAATATTATCAATAACTGGATGCGTGTTTGGCATCATAAGAAAGGAAGTAATACCACCTGCTGCGGCCGCTTGACTTGCTGATGCAATTGTTTCACAATGCTCATTCCCTAATTCTTCAACAAAAACGCGCGCATCAACGAGTCCAGGGAGAATTGCTTTGTTTTGTGCGTTAATAACTTCTGCTTCTTCAGGGAATCCCTGATTCAGAGCTTCTTTTCCAGCGGCTATAATTCGTCCATTTTCAACAATAACTGTACCAATTTCATCGATTGTGCGCGAAGGATCAATAATACGAGCATTTTGAAAAACAATTGGTTTTATCATTTTTTTTCTCCACTGATCTTTGCGCGTGAATCTAATAAAGCCTCCATGATAGCCATACGCACTGCAATTCCCATTTCTACTTGTGTATGAATCATACTTTGTGGTCCATCTGCTATGTCGGATGCAATCTCTACACCACGGTTTAATGGGCCAGGATGCAGAATAATAGAATCATTTTTGGCATAGGCTAAATTTTCTTTATGTAAGCCAAAATAATGGAAATATTCACGCGTAGAGGGAATAAAAGAGCCTGTCATCCGTTCATGCTGTAAGCGCAACATCATGATAACGTCAGCATTTTTAAGACCTTCTTTCATCGTGTTAAAAACCTCAACACTCATATGAGCGATTTCTGCGGGTAAGAGTGTTGAGGGAGCAACAGCACGAACACGAGCACCCAAAGCATTGAGACACAGGATATTGGAACGGGCAACACGTGAGTGTAAGATATCTCCGCAAATCGCAACAGTTAATCCTTCAATACGACCTTTTGCCTTTTTAATGGTTAGAGCATCTAATAAAGCTTGGGTTGGATGTTCGTGGGCACCATCACCTGCATTAATAACACAACAATCAACTTTTTGCGCTAATAAAGCTGCCGCTCCTGCACTGTTATGGCGAAAAATCAGTATATCTGGCTTCATCGCATTGAGAGTTGTAGCAGTATCAAGTAATGTTTCTCCCTTTTTTACAGATGAGTTGCCGATCGCAAGACTCATCACGTGTGCACCTAGCCTTTTACCCGCTAATTCAAAAGAAGATTGTGTTCGCGTAGAGGCTTCAAAAAAGAGATTAATTTGAGTCCGTCCATGCAAAGTAGATTTTATTTTATCAATTTTGTTAGAAAGGATAATATTTGCTTCTGCACGATCAAGCAATGTATTAAGATCTTGTACACTCAGATCTTTAATAGCTAAAAGATGTTGATGAGGGAAAAGTGGGAAAAAATTATCTTGCATCATAGCATTCTTCTTTATCTCTCTCTAAACAGGTTAAACAAGCATTTGTTTGAATATGATAAATGTTTCTTAACTCTAAAAAGACAAATAGTCTATGATATGAATGATTTGAATGTAGGAATATACCTATGAGTGCTGTATCTGCGCAAAATACTCGTCGAAAAAATACATTTCTTAGCGATACGCTTATGTTTCGTATTGCTTCTACTTTGCCTAAGTTTTTGTTAGCAAGTTTTGAAGAAATAGGGGATTTTGCCGCGAGTCGAGAAGCATGGAAACTTTCTTGCTTAGCGAATCATTATAAGCCTTTACTATGCTATAATGATGAATGGGGGCAACCAACAGAAAGATTAGAGATCCATTCTTCCTATCAAGCTCTTCAACAATATTCTAGACAAGCAGGTTTGGTTACCTCGCTTTGGGAAAATACGAGCTCAGAAAATGGAGTACGCTATCAAGCGCGTGCGATTCGTTTAGCTTTATCTGCTGGTTTAGAAACAGGACATTTGAATGAAGTTATCATAACGAGTGCAGCTATTGCTGTTTTAATTAGTGATATTGAGCTCTTCAAAAAATGGCAAAATGTACTTTTATCACGCCAATATGATTCCTCATCAAAGCCTATTCATCATAAAAAGGCTGCTTCTCTAACTTGTGCATTTGACGATATTGAAAAATACGCTTTCAATTTTCCAAGTGTTAAGAAAATTTCTTTCGATGAAAGTATGGAACGTGATCTATATCGTTTAAATGTTGTAAAAACCAACGTTATTAATCCTACCGCTGACGGATATCTTGTTAGTGCAGATTTAGATGGTCATTTAAGTTGTTTTTTTATTCCACGCATACAAGAAAATGGCGCATTAAATGGATCTATATCGATTCGTCATTTAATTCAGCGTTCTGGAGAACTTTTAACACCAGAGGGAGTTGTCGACTTCCAAGGCAGTTATGGCTGGCTTTTGGGAAATGCTGGAGAAGGGCTTAAAGTTATTAAAGATATCGAGACGATGATGCGTTTCGATCAATCTGTCATATCGGCAGGTGTTTTACGAGCGGCTCTTCAATTTGGTATAGATTTTTTCCGGAAAAAAATGCCCAATCAGCCGTTACCTCCACTGACAGAACGTATTTTTGCAGATATTGCATTAGATATAGCTGCCTCACAAGCATTGGTTTTGCGTTTAGCGAGAGCATTTGACAATGCAGCAAATGACCGTTCTGAAGCAGCTTTTGCCCGCATTATGACACCTATTATTGCTTATCATGTAAGTCAATTGGTTGTGCCTATTATTGGTGAAATTATTGCACAACTTGGTATTGAAAGTTTTATAGAGAATAATCCATTATCACAAATGTTGCATAATGGGCCTGCGCGAATTGTGAGAAATAGTTCTGCTAATCAATTGGTAAAGGATGCCATTCTTATTGCTGAAAAAGCACCGGGATTGTTTCAGAAATTGTTGGAAAAAATTGCTCTTGATATTGGACCAGCGGGACCCCGAGCAATTGAAATTATTAAGTCAGCAGGTGATATGGCATCAGCAAATGAAGGTGCAGGAAGATTTTTTGTTGAACAAGTAGCTTATGCAGCAGCAGCAGCAGCATTACGTTCTACAGACATAGAACATGTTGCGAATGCCTATATGGAAAGCCGCCTTGGGGGACAATGGAGATCTTCTTACGGGATGCTCATTGCACGATATAATGCAGGGCATTTGCTCAATGTCCTCTATCCTTCCATATGATGAAAGTTTTGAATTCTATTGAGAGCACCTTGCAATATAAAAGCGGCGGCTGCCGAATCAATACGGCTTGCTCTTTTAGCGCGCGATACATTCATTTCTAAAAGAGACCGTTCCGCAGCAATTGTTGATAAACGTTCGTCCCAAAAAACAAATGGAATTTTTGTATAAGCTTTCATATTGCTCACAAAAGCTCTGGTTGCTTGAACACGAGAGCCACTGCTTCCATTCATGTTAAGAGGTAAGCCAATGATAATAACGCCTACATTTTCACGGTCAAAAATTTTAATAAGTGTGTAAGCATCTTCTGTAAATTTTTTTCGCTGTAGTACAGGACGCGGATTTGAGACAGTCAGCCCCATATCAGAAATCGCAATTCCGATAGTTTTTGTCCCTAAATCTAAGCCTGCTATTGTTTGTCTAGGCAAAAGATGTTTTATAACTTCATCTATATTAATAACAGTCATAAAGGTATAATACGTTTTTTAATGTTTCAGATTTATAGTTATATTCTTTATTCATGTTATCTAATATTCTTGCACTTACAAGTGCAGCCTTGTATAGCCAGAATAAAGATCAAATAAATAAACAAAAAAGCAGAAAGGCGTAAAGAGTATGTCTGTTGATCAAGAGACAGTCAAGCGGATAGCACATTTAGCAAGGATTGCCCTCCACGATGATGAGATAGAACCTGTGACAAAAAAATTCAATGCTATTTTAGGTTTTGTAGAGCAATTGAATGAAGTTGATGTCAGTGGAGTTGAGCCATTAACATCTGTGATGCCGATGACTCTACGAATGCGTGAAGATAGTGTTACAGATGGCGATAAAGCAGCAGATATTGTAGCCAATGCCCCTGTTACAGAAGAAAATTTTTTTCTTGTCTCAAAAATTGTTGAGTAACTTTTTATATTTTTGAAATTTGAGAACCAATATGACTGATTTAACAACTCTCACAATTGCGCAAGCTCGTGATGCTCTAACAAAGAAAAATCTCAAAGCAACAGAATTAACGGAAGCTTATTTACAAGCAATAGAGTTGGCGAATCCAACTTTGAATGCTTATGTAACAATAACAGCAGAACAGGCAATGAAAATGGCTGCTGAATCAGACAGTCGCTTGGCGAAAGGGCAGGGAGGGCTTTTGGAAGGAATTCCCTTGGGGATTAAAGATCTTTTTGCAACCTATGGTGTTCATACTCAAGCCTGTTCAAATATCCTTGATGGTTTTAAACCGCACTATGAATCAACTGTCACGGCTAATTTATGGCAAGATGGTGCTGTGATGTTAGGAAAACTTAATATGGATGAGTTTGCTATGGGCTCATCCAACGAAACATCATATTATGGTCCCGTTATTAGTCCATGGAGAAAAAAAGGCTCAAATGAAAAACTCGTACCCGGTGGTTCTTCGGGGGGATCCGCAGCCGCTGTTGCTGCACAAATTTGTGCTGGTGCAACTGCAACCGATACAGGTGGCTCAATACGTCAACCAGCAGCTTTTACTGGAACTGTAGGAATAAAGCCAACTTATGGACGTTGTTCGCGATGGGGCGTTGTCGCGTTTGCTTCATCTCTTGATCAAGCTGGACCTGTTGCTAGAGATGTTCGTGATTGTGCTATCTTACTCAGATCAATGGCCTCTTTTGATGAAAAAGATTCTACTTCCGTCAATTTACCAGTTCCTGATTATGAAAGTTATCTTGGTCAATCAATCAAAGGAATGAAAATCGGTATTCCAAAAGAATATCATGTGGATGGAATGTCTCCAGAAATTATTGAGCTTTGGCAAAAAGGAATAAATTGGTTAAAAGAAGCAGGTGCTGAGATTAAAGATATTTCTTTGCCCCATACAAAATATGCTCTACCTTCTTATTACATTATAGCTCCTGCAGAAGCCTCTTCTAATTTAGCGCGTTATGATGGTGTGCGTTTTGGTTTGCGCATGCCTGGGAAAGACATCATTGAGATGTATGAAAATACGCGTTCTGTTGGTTTTGGTGATGAAGTCAAACGGCGCATTCTGGTTGGGACTTATGTTCTTTCATCAGGTTATTATGATGCCTGTTATTTAAGAGCTCAAAAAGTAAGAACACTCGTAAAACGTGATTTTGATCAATGTTTTGCTTCAGGCATTGATGCTATTTTGACACCAGCAACACCAACATCTGCTTTTGGTATTGCTGATGAAAAAATAAAAAATGATGCTGTAGCAATGTATCTTAATGATATTTTTACTGTACCAGTTAATATGGCTGGATTACCAGGAATTTCTGTTCCTGCTGGTCTGTCATCAAATGGTTTACCTCTAGGATTGCAATTGATTGGTAAACCTTTTTCTGAAGAAGTCATTTTTCAGATAGCGCACATTATTGAACAAGAAGCAGGAATATTCAGTGCAGAAAAATGGTGGATGTAATAGTCAAAATTCACAAAGGAGCATTTCTCATCCTTAATGAGAAATGCTTTTTTAAATGGTGGAGGGATGAGCTCTATTTCCTTAATTCGTAGTCTTACCCACCAAGATAGGCTTCTTTAACACGCGAATCAGAGAGCATAGTTTTTCCTTCACCGTGAAATAAAATATGTCCTACCTCTAAAATATAAGCATAGTCAGCTATGGAAAGTGCAGCAAATGCATTTTGTTCAATAAGAAGAACAGTTTTCCCCATATCATTAATTTTTCGAATAATCGAAAAAATTTCTCGAACGAGAAGTGGTGCTAACCCCAACGAGGGTTCATCTAATATGACCATATCAGGATTGCTCATGAGTGCACGGCCCACAGCAACCATCTGTTGTTCACCACCTGACATTGTTCCTCCCAACTGTTTTGCTCTTTCACGTAGGCGCGGAAAAAGGTCAAATATCCATTCAATATCACGGGAAATTCCCTGCTTATCGTGACGAATATAAGCGCCGAGATGAAGATTCTCTAAAACAGTGAGATGGGGCATGATACGTCGTCCTTCAGGGCTTAGAGCAATCCCTAATCGCAAAATCTCTTCTGGTGATTTTTTAATAATAGATTTGCCATTATAGGTAATTTCTCCATAAACAGAGCGATTAAGCCCTGTAATAGAACGTACAATACTGCTTTTTCCTGCACCATTGGCTCCAATTAAAGTGACAATACTGCCCCGCTTTATGGACATAGAAAGATTTTGGACAGCTTTAATGGCGCCATAATGAACGTAAAGATTTTTTATTTTAAGAATATCCATAAACATCTCCGCCAAGATAAGCTTCAATAACTTTAGGGTTATTACGAATTTCATCTGGTGTACCACTGGCAATGCAACAGCCATATTCCATAACCAAAATATGTTGGCAAAGCCCCATAACCACTTTCATATCGTGCTCAATAAGAAGAATTGTAAGATCAAAGTCTTTTTGCACTTTTGCTATGAATTTTCTAAGATCTTCACTTTCTTGTGGATTCATGCCAGCAACAGGTTCATCAAGAAGAAGCAATTTGGGCTTTGTGGCTAACGCACGTGCAATTTCTAGACGTCGTTGCACACCATAAGGTAAAGCTGTTGCCGATTGATTGGCAAGATGATCAAGTTGTAGCTGTTCAAGGAGCTCCAAGGAATTTTTATAAACTTCCTTCTTTTCTTTTATTGCTTTTGAAAAAAAGAGAGCTGAAGAAAACCAAGGATATTTTTGTCGAACATGCGCTCCTACCATAACATTCTGCAAAACCGTTAACCCTGAGAAAAGACGAATATTTTGAAATGTTCTGGCAATATGGCTTCTACAGATAATATAAGGAGACGCTCCAGAAATTTTTTTCTCATCAAAAAGAATGATGCCGCTTGTAGGAGCATAAAATCCAGAAATCATATTGAAAACTGTTGTTTTTCCAGCACCATTGGGACCAATTAATCCAGTAATACTTCCTCGTTTAATTGCCATATTAACATTATTTACAGCAACTAATCCGCCAAAACGCATTACAATATTATTGAGTGAAAGGATATTGTCGTTCATAGCTTTCCCTCAGTATTAGAAAGCTTTTTGCGTGTCAAAAAGCTATAAATTCCATTCCATGAAAATTCTCGTTGTCCCATTAACCCTTTTCTCCAAAACAAGATAATTACCAGCAATAAAAGAGAAAAAACAACCATACGAAGCCCTGGGGTTTCTGGAATATGTATAAAACCTAAGTCAAATGGACTTTCAATAATACGAAGCCATTCAAGCATGACTGTAATAATAATGCTGCCAATAATGCTCCCTGTAATTGAACCGAGACCACCAGCAACAACAATCATTAAAATATTAAAAGTCAGAAGAAAATTAAACATTTTTGGATCAATGGTTGAAATAAGAGCCGCCATTAATGCGCCACCTATACCTGCAAAAAATGCTCCAACAGTAAAGGAAAAACTACGGTAGAAAAAAGCATTAATTCCCATAGTTTTCGCAGCTATTTCATCATCACGAATAGCACGTAATACGTTACCAGTATTACTTTGCAGTAAGAGGACAATAAAGAGAACTGTAAATGCTAGCCAACCATAGTTCCACCATAATGTTGCATTTTGAGGTATTCCTTTGATTCCCAAAGAGCCATTTGTGAGCGATGTTGCGTTCGTAATGACAATGCGAATAATTTCCGCAAAACCTAATGTTGCAATTCCAAGATAATCGCCACCAAGACGCAATATTGGTAAAGCAATTAATAAACCTACAACAGCAGCACACAAACCACTTACGACAACAGCGATAAAAAAAGGTAACTGCAAATGATATAATGGTTCAGCAATAGGCTCAAGAATCCACATCATTTCTTTTTGTTCAGGGGAAAGAAGTAAAATTGCGCAAACATAAGCACCAATAGCCATAAATCCAGCATGTCCAAGAGAAAACATACCTGTGAAACCGTAAATCAAATTAAGCGAAATTGCCAATATCGCATTAATAGCAATCAGATTGATGATACGAAGCGTATAGTCATTAAAATGGCTATCAGCATAAAATAAAAAACCTATGAGAACTAAAACACTTATACACGATAAAACAGTTGTCGCTGACTTTGCCATTAGATTTTCTCCTGATTTCTTTTACCCATTAATCCTGTGGGCAATATCAATAGAATCAGAATCAATAAAATGAAAGCGAAGGCATCTCGATATCCAGATAGCGCGGGGAAAAATGCGATAATCATAATTTCAATAAACCCTAATAATAATCCTCCCAACATTGCCCCTGGTATCGAACCAATACCTCCGATAACAGCAGCAATAAATGCTTTGAGACCAGGAAGAACACCCATATAAGGCTGAATTTGAGGATAACGTAAAGACCACATAATGCCTGCTATGGCGGCAAGAGCTGAGCCTATTCCAAATGTAAACGCAATAACTTTATTGACAGACACCCCCATCAAACGTGTTGTTTCAATATCATGGGAGATTGCGCGCATAGCAAGACCCGGTTTTGTTTTATGGATAATCCATAACAGTAATAAAATAAGAATTAATGACACAACGGGAACGATCAGAGACATGGGAGCAATTCTAATGATAGCATCTGCTCCTGATCCTAGATGCCATAAAAATGGTGTTACAAGAAAATCTGGCTGTTGTACACCTTTCGGAACACCACTAAAGAGTACAGTAGCAAGATTTTCAATAAAAAAAGAAACACCAATTGCACCGATAAGTGCCGAAATACGCGGAGCATGGCGTAGAGGTTTATAAGCAAATTGATCAACAGCAACACCCACAGCACTTGTAATAAAAATGGAAAAACAAAGAGCTAAAACCCAAATCGGTGTAAAGTCTTGCGGGGAAATTTTAAAATAATAAACAAATCCTAGCGCAAGAATTAAAAAAGCAGCAATCCAATAAATTGGAGGACGCCTTTTAAAGCCTATAAAGACCGAATAATAAACAAGAGCAGCAAGGAACAAAAGAAGAAAAGCTGCCCAAGCAGGCATAAAGCCAATTGTGGAAAAGAAAACAAAATATGCTCCCAGCATAAAGATATCACCGTGAGCAAAATTAATGAGTCTCAGTATACCGTAGACCATGGTGTAGCCAATAGCAATAAGCCCATAAAGAGATCCCAATGCCAGTGCATTAAAAAAGTACTGGATGAACATTTCAGTGCTCATCTCTCATCCTTCCACATTTGTTAATTTACATAGGACAATAAGAAATTTCTAAATTTGGTTGAGAAAAAAATCCTCAACCAATTTTTGCATTTTAGTAAGTAAAACTTTTTAATTAAAAAGCAGGTTTAACTTCTTCTAAATAAACACGTTTTCCATCCTGTATTTTAATGATACCAATAGGAATTTTAGGATTATGATTTTCATCCATTGACATATCCCCAAAGGGGGTAGGAAAATCTTTTAATTGGCTAAGTGCGATAGTAATTTTTTCACGATCAGTGCTACCAGCATTTTCAATAGCCTTCATGAACATCATATAACTCGTGTATCCCAAAACAGAATTGATATTTGGCTCTTTGTCTGGGTAAGCTTTTTTCCATTCTTTTGTGAATTCTTGCGCAGCTACTGACATATTTGGCATATCCTCACTATAGGGAAGTGTCGTATGTAAGAAACCTTCTGCAGCTTTTCCTGCAATCGTAATGGTTTCTGGATTATCCATAGCATCTCCACCCATAATTTGAAACTTAGCCCCTAATTCTCGTGCTTGTTTCATGATGATAGCACCTTCAGAAAAGTAAGATGGAATGAATAAGATATCAGGTTTCTGGGCGATAATTTGCGTGAGAACAGCTGAAAAGTCCTGATCTCCAGAATTATAATTTAAATTTGAGATAACTTCACCACCTAATTTTTTGAAAGCACGCGTAAAATAACTTGCAAGACCAATAGCATAATCGCTTGAAATATCTTTAAGGATAGCAGCCTTTTTTGCGTGTAAAGTTTGGCTTACATAAGTTGCGATTCCTACTCCTTGATAGGAATCAATAAAGCAAGCACGAAAGTAATATTTTTTACCCTGTGTAACAAGGGGACTTGTTGAGGACGTTGCAATGGTTGGAGTCTTTGCCTTTTCAGATATTTCACCACCTGCTAACGAGAGCGAAGAACCATAGCTACCAATGATTCCACTCACTTTTTCACTTGCTGTTAAACGCATAACAGCATTAGCCGCTTCTACTTTATCAGACTTATTATCAATAATAACAAGTTCTACTTTACGTCCTAAAATTTCTGGAACTTTTTTATGGGCTAATTCTATACCTCTAATTTCAAGCTGACCTCCAAATGCATTTTGACCACTTAATGGAAGATAAACACCAATCTTAATAGGTTCACTCGCATAAACATTTGCTGTAAATGCCATAAATGCTGCGATTATCGTAAGGATTTTCTTCAATTGCATTGCGCATTTTCCTTAATTGAATTGTCGTTTTTTCACCTTATATTGAACTTCTTCATCATGCAAGTTACACATTAATCAAAATATCATTATGTAAAAAAACTTTTATATGATCTCTTTTGTAGGGCACTTCTTGTAAGGTATGTAAAGTGTACAATCAAATAGTTTTATAAATATTCACGTTGATATTCTCTGACATTAACATAGAAGATACGACAATGTGGGGAAATCTTATCTTGGGGCTTGCGTGTTGATACAAGAGCAATGTTTACTTAAACCTAGAGAATCAATATCGTACAATTTATAAGCTACAGGATCACGTTATTATGACGAGTAAGGATGCATTAAAGGATTGTTCCCCATCTGAGGATAGTATAGGTGCTTGTGGGGAGATTATCGAAATCAGTGGTGTCATTAAGTGGTTTGATGGTAGTAAGGGGTATGGATTTATTGTACCTGATTTACCTCATTTCCCCGATATATTATTGCATGTTACAGTAATGCGAAGGGATGGTTTTCAAACAGCTTTGGAGGGAGCTAAAGTCATTTGTGCTGTGGAAAAAACTGAACGAGGATTAAAGTGCGTTCAGGTGAAATCCATAGATTGTTCTTCAGCAATCCATCCATCAGAAGTTCCAGCCCGTACCCATGTTGTTGTTACTCCAGAAAGTGGACTAGAACGAGCAATTGTTAAATGGTTTAATCGTGACAAAGGATACGGTTTTCTTAGCCGTGGGCAAGGAACGGAAGATATTTTTATTCATATGGAAACATTGCGCCGTTTTGGTTTAGCAGAGCTTCGTTCGGGTCAAGTTGTTCTTGTACGTTTTGGTAAAGGAGAAAAAGGTTTAATGACAGCAGAGATTTATCCGGATATAGGCATTCCTTTAGCTACGCATTAAATTTCACGAGTGAAATCAGTGTGTTTTCTATATTTTTAAAGGTGATTGTTTCATAAATTGCTATAGAAGTAGATTTTTAAAGAAAATATAGCTCTCGTGAATCCATAAACCAAATGAAGAAAATTGTGCATATTACGTTGAAAGAAACTAGAAAATAACAAGGAAGCAATTCTCTTGTTTTTTGACTTTTAAACTCTGGTACTTTTTATTTTATAAACAAAATTTAAAATTTTTCTCTGGTGGAGACAAGAATGTTAAAGCCTTTTAAAAAGGAGTATATTGTTTTATTGGTGATGCTTTTTATGTTAGATATGCGTGTTGTTGTAGCAAAGGAGCCCATAGAGATTCCTGTGCATCCGATTCCTTTAGAAATACATACAAAGCAAGGTCCGGTTTTTTATAAGGTAGAGATTGCTTTTACGCCATCTCAAGCAGCAGCTGGTTTAATGTATCGAACTGATTTTCCACGCGATCGTGCAATGCTCTTTAAGCAGCTAAAAAGTTATCCATCGGGAGATGAGCAGAAAATTTTTATGTGGATGGCAAATACGCCTTTACCTTTAGATATGATTTTCTTAAACTCTGAGGGAATTATTGTATCGATTATTGAAAATACTTCTCCATTTTCAACAAATACCATTTCATCAGAAGTTCCTGCAGCTTTTGCACTTGAAATTAATGCTGGTGAAGTTTCTGAAAAACAGATACAAAAAGGACAACGTGTTATTCATCCTGTACTTTGTGGAAAGTGCAATAAAAAATGACCGCTGAAGATATTCGTTTTTTTGAATATAATGGTTTGCGATTTGCTTATCGAGAAGAAGGACAAGGCGCTCCTGTTTTGTTGATCCATGGTTTTGGATCTTCTGCACGGGTGAATTGGTATGCAACAGGTTGGTTTCGTATTCTCACGGAAGCAGGATATCGTGTTATTGCTCTTGATAATCGCGGTCACGGAGATTCAGTTAAAAGTTATGATCCTATCTTTTATACACCTCAAGCTATGGCTGGCGACGCAGTAAAGTTACTGCAGCATTTAGAGTTATCTAAAGCCCATGTTATGGGATATTCTATGGGGGCTCGTATTAGTGCTTTCATGGCTCTTTTGCATCCAACATATGTACACAGTGTTATTTTTGGTGGTTTAGGTATTGGTATGGTGACGGGAGCAGGAAATTGGGAGCCCGTTGCTGAGGCCCTTTTAGCAGAAGATATTTCCACTATTACCAATACGCGCGGTTTAATGTTCCGTAAATTTGCAGATCAAACGAAAAGCGATAGGCGTGCTCTTGCTGCTTGTATCATTACATCAAAACAGGAGTTAACGGCGTCTGAAGTTTACAAAATCAAACAACCAGCACTTGTTGCCGTTGGTTCATTAGATGAAATTGGCGGTGATGCAGAGCCATTGGCAGCCTTGTTGCCTTGTGGTGAAGCTTTATCAATTCCTGATCGAGATCATATGCTTGCTGTAGGCGATAAAGTTTATAAAAAAGGCGTTATCGATTTTCTTTCTCGTTATCCTATAAAATAAGAACTCTTCATAGCTTTTAGAATTTACAGAAATACCCAATATTTTTATTTCGTATAAATTGAAAAAAGCTTATTAAAAAATCTTTCTGTTATGACGTAAGTTTTTATAAAAAATGAAAAGAAAAATAAACTCTTATTAGCTTATTTTGTATATTTTCCAGAGAGGTAATTCTTCTAAGATTAGATAATTATACTTTAAAGGTTATTAAAAAGAATTATTTTCGAATGATGTAATAAATATTTTTTGCTAAAAAATGTAGTTTTAAATAAAAAAATATTTTTATTTGTATTTTTTATAAAATAAACAAAATTATAAATTATTGATCAATTTATTCTTACGAATATGCATTTTAAATACAGATGCTAAAATTGGAGATAAAGTAAAATTATTAAAAATATACAGTTTTTTTTTGCCATTTTTTAATCTATACGGGTATATTTAATAATGATAGACTCCTTTTGTAAACGTTCTTTATGAATGTATAAAGAACGTTGTGAATATATGTAATATTAAGTAAATATTCAGATTATGCTTTTTTACTGACTTTACAGAATCATAAGAGTGTCTTATTTGCACGACACGCAATTATTTTAATCGTTTCAAAAAAACAGGAGAGCATAGTGAATGCTGATGAAATAAAAAAACTTGATAATTATTTTAGAAATATATTCCAAAACTCAGCATTGCAAGTCAGAGCACGTCCTAAAAAGAGTGATTCTTGTGAGGTTTATATGGGAGATGAGTTTTTAGGCATTATCTATCGAGATGAAGATGAAGATGAGCTCTCCTATAATTTCTCAATGGCTATATTAGATATTGATTTAGAAAATTGATTCGTTATTCATAGTTGAATGAAGTCTTTTTTATCCCATAAGATTTATATAAGTTTTAACGCTTTAAAACTCGTATGGTTATTTCGTGCAATAATAAGATGGTCATGGATAATAATGCCTAATGCATTTGCTGCATCTTTTAATCTATATGTCATTGTTATATCTGCATTAGAGGGGGTGGAATCGCCAGAAGGGTGATTGTGGACTAAGATAAGTCCTGATGCGGATAACTCTAAAGCTCGAGAAATAACTTCACGAGGATAAACAGGGGTATGATCAATGGTTCCAGTTTGTTGCACCTCATCAGCAAGTAAGCCGTTTTTCTTATCAAGAAACAAAATACGAAACTGTTCACGTGTTTCGTGAGCCATAACAGCTTTACAATACGCTAACACTTTATCCCATGATGAAAAAATATCGCGCTTAAACAATTGCGCACGAGCAAGACGTCCAGCAACATCTGAAATAATTTTTAAATCAACTGCAGTGGCGGGACCACATCCTGGAATTTCTTGAAGTCGGTGAATATCCGCTCCCAACACATCAGCTAATGAACCAAAACGCGCTATCAAATTTTTAGCTATGGGTTTTGTGTTTGCACGGGGTATTGTGCGAAAAAGCAATAATTCAAGATATTCATAATCTTCAATTGCATTTCCTTTTGACTTTAAATAGCGCTTCCGAAGACGTTCACGATGGCCTTGATAATGTTTATGAAGCTGTGCGTTTTTCTGAGGCTCTTCACTTTTTCTTTCTGATACTGGGGTGAGTGGAGAACTCGATGTTAATGCAAAGTGATTACTTTGAGTATCTTCCTTTTGTTTTAATTTTTTAGCCATAACATCTCTACATTGCGTTAGGTATGGGAATTTGGAATATAAAAAATATTTTTAGGAGATTGTGTAAATATTTCATACCCTTCATTTGTAACACCAATTGTATGTTCATATTGTGCTGTCAGAGAGCGGTCACGGGTAACAGCAGTCCAACCGTCAGATAAAATCTTAACTTGTGGTTTACCAAGGTTAATCATAGGCTCAATTGTAAACATCATACCTTGTTTTAATTCAACTCCTTCTCCAGGATTTCCATAATGGAGAATATTGGGAGCATCATGAAAAAGCTGGCCGATACCATGTCCGCAAAAATCTCTCACAATTGAACAGCGTTCAGATTCTGCATACTGTTGAATGGCTGCCCCAATATCACCTGTCGTTGCTCCAGGCTTAACGACAGCGATTCCTTGCATAAGACTTTCATAGGTTATTTTTAGCAAGCGTTCTGCGGCACGCCTAATTTTTCCAACAGGATACATTCGGCTTGAATCCCCATGCCAACCATCAAGGATAAAGGTTACATCAACATTTACAATATCACCTTCTTGCAAAGGTCTTTTATTGGGAATGCCATGGCAGACAACGTGATTGATAGATGTACAGCATGAATGGCTGTATCCATGATAATTTAGATCAGCAGGAAGTGCTCCTCGCTTAGCTCCAAAAATAAATACAAAATCATCTATTTCTTGCGTAGTAACGCCCGGCTTAATAATATCTGTAAGCGCATCAAGGCATTCTGCAGCAATACGACCAACTTCACGCATTTTAGCAAAAGCATAATCATCGAAAATGCGGATTTTTCCATTAAATTTTAAAGGGATTTTATTATATTCGATATACTCAGTCATTGTTTCTTCTATTTTCTATTTTTACTCTCTGAATCGGAAAAATGCCTTCTACACTTACATGACACTTTACAGCATAACATTCTACTCCTGATTTTAATGCTAAATCAAACTTACGTCCATAGAGTGGATCAAGATCATGACAAATTGTAAAAGCTGAGCAATCTTCTCGTTGAATAATATAAAGCATAGCAGCTCGTTTTCCTTGTTGTACAACTCCTATGAGCTCATCAAGGTGACGTGCACCACGTTTTGTTTCGCTATCAGGAAATTCTGCTAATCCTTTCTGACGAATAAAATGAACATTTTTGACTTCTAGGTAACAATCAGGAAGAATGTCATCACGTAAAAGAAAGTCAATTCGTGATTGTGTCCCATAGCGTTGTTCTTTTAAAATTGTTTTATATCCATTTAATTCTGGTAGTAATCCGTTTTGAATTGCTTCTAACGCAAGTTTATTGGGTAAAGAAGTATTAATACCAACCAAAGTATTATCGGCTTCAATAATTTCTAATTGATAGGCATATTTTCGTTTGATGTTGTTATGATAAGAAAGCCAAATATTGGTGTTGAAAGCTGTTAATCCAAGCATTGATCCTGTATTAGGTACAGACACGGTGAGGACATGCTGATCATCTTGTTGAACATCCGCAAGGAAACGTTTATAACGACGGATAAGCTTTGCAGGAAAAAGTTTGGGAATAAAGTGCATATCCCTTTTTTAGGATTTATGATTTCATAATTCAACTGAGATTATGATTTATAGGGGCTGTTCCCTATTAAAAAAGATAAAATTGATGTAAAAAACGCTACGATATCTTATATAAATTGTTATAAATTCCATCGTTCACTTTAATGGCTTTTAAAATTTATTATTAGGTTTAGAAACTATTATCTTTGAATGAAAAGATAGATTATCTATAAGTTATTATTAAACAGCATTAGAGTATTGTGAAAAAGGTTTCGTAAAAATAGTGGAGAGGGAGATAGTTTAAGTGAAACTAGGTAAAATTGATGGCAGGAACGAATAGGAATCGTGAAAATTTAACAAATGGTCCCATTATTATTTTAGTTGAACCGCAGCTTCCTGAAAACATTGGTATGGTCGCAAGGGCAATGGCAAATTTTGGGCTTTCTAAGCTTCGATTAGTCAATCCTCGAGAGATGTTTCCAAATGAAAAAGCTAGAGCTGCTGCGAGTAAAGCTGATCATGTCATTAACAATGCTGTGATTTTTAACACATTGCGTGATTCAATTGCAGATTTACACTATGTTTTTGCCACAACAGCACGTGAAAGATGTGGATTTAAAACTGTAAAAAGTGCTGTCGAAGCAGCAAGCGTATTACGTCAGCGTGAAAGTATCGGACATAAGACTGGGATTGTCTTTGGAAGAGAGAGATGGGGACTAGAAAATGATGAAATCAGCCTTGTTGATGAAATTATTACTTTTCCAGCTAATCCTGCTTTTGCGTCACTTAATATTGCGCAAGCGGTTCTTTTAATGTCTTACGAATGGATGAAAGCTGGTTTAGAGAATGTCAGCGATACGGCATTTCGTGCAGCAGAGATGGAACCTGCAAATAAAACAATATTCCATGGTTTTTTATCTCAGTTAGAAGAGGCTTTGAATATCCGTGGGTATTTTAGACCACCAGAACGTAAAGAAGTAATGCTTGCAAATTTGCGCTCTGTTTTTACGCGCGCTAACTTTAGTGAACCTGAGGTTCGTTTATTGCGAGGCATTATATCTTCTTTGGATCATTTTTCGCCACAATATCCACGGGGGAGTAGAGCACCGGAAGAGCGTGATCGTAAAAAAATTAAAAATAAGTGTGAAAACTAATGGATGAACGACCTGTTCTTTTTTTTGATAGCGGTATTGGTGGTTTAACAGTGTTCAGGGAAGCGCGTATTCTTATCCCCGACATGCAATTTATCTATGTTGCTGATGATGCAGGATTTCCTTATGGAAATTGGAAAGAAAATATTTTGAAAGAGCGTATTTTGAAGATTTTTACAAATCTTTTAACACGCTACAATCCAGCTTTATGTGTGATTGCTTGCAACACTGTTTCTACACTGATGATAGCAGATTTACGACAGAATTTTCCTCATGTCCCTTTTGTAGGAACGGTTCCTGCAATTAAATCAGCTGCTGAACAAACAAAATCTGGTTTTATTTCCGTATTAGCGACTCCTGGAACAGTTAAACGTGCTTATACAAATGAATTAATTAACTCTTTTGCTGGACAGTGTCATGTTCAGCTTGTGGGAAGTAAAAAGCTGGCTGGACTTGCTGAAGATTATTTACGGGGAAAATCTATCGATTCAGAAGAGTTAAGAAAAGAAATCTTGCCATGTTTTGTGGAAAAAAATGGACAATATACGGATGTTATTGTTTTAGCCTGCACACATTATCCTTTTTTGATTAATTTCTTTCGTGAACATGCTTTATGGTCCGTTGAGTGGATTGATCCGGCGAAAGCGATCGCCAAACATACCAGATCTTTATTACCATTGTCGGGAAAGATACACCATCAATATATAAAGAAATATCAAGATTTTGCGTTGTTGACATCAAAAAATATCACTTCTTTAACGGAGAATTTGTTTAAAGGATTTGGCTTAAAACTCATGAAAGGAGTTGACTTTGGGTTACGAGACCAATAATGATGATCTAGCTATTTTTTCAAGAAAATAGCATTAATTGACGTGTCCCGTGGATAACTTTGCATATTGATATGTTAAGGTATTCTGTCAGTCTTTAGTATTTAAAGGCAGAGGAGGGCGCGTTTCCTTGGGGTCTTAAGATCTCGTGTTTTATTTTATAAGGAAATGCGATGAGTAAACGCGAAACAACAAAGTATAAAATTGACCGTCGTATGGGAGAAAATATTTGGGGGCGTCCAAAATCTCCTGTCAATCGTCGTGATTATGGTCCAGGTCAGCATGGACAGCGTCGTAAAGGAAAACTTTCTGACTATGGGGTGCAGTTGCGCGCTAAACAGAAATTGAAAGGGTTTTATGGAGATATTTCAGAAAAACAATTTCATAAAACCTATGAAGAAGCTGCTCGTCGACGGGGAGATACTGGTGAAAATCTTATCGGTCTGTTAGAATCACGTTTGGATGCTGTTGTTTATCGTGCAAAATTCGTACCTACGATTTTTGCTTCTCGCCAATTTATCAATCACGGTCATGTTAATGTCAATGGGCGGCGCACAAACATTCAATCTTATCGTTGTAAACCCGGTGATGTTATTGAGGTTCGGGAAAAATCGAAACAACTTGTTTTAGTGTTAGAATCAGTGCAATTGGCAGAACGTGATGTCCCTGATTATATTGAAGCAGATCATAAACAGATGAAAGCAACCTTTACACGTATTCCTGCTTTTGCAGATGTTCCTTATGCTGTGCAAATGGAACCTAATCTGGTTGTTGAATTTTATTCTCGATAATTTTTCTGTAAGAGAAATTGTTTCTCTCTTCTATTATGATAACTTCAAAATATTATGTTATTCTTACAATATTTGAAGTTAATAAGTTCTTTTTGTAAATGGTTCTATATTAAGTTTATTGCTATGTTTTATAGTCATAAATTTGTATAGTTCCATTTCTTTTTTGTGTATCTAATTTATAAATTCAAAAAACATAAATGTAAGCTTGCTTTAATATTTGTTTTTATCTTTGCAAAACGAGCCGTTTATTGTGCAGGATATGGTATTATGAATGATGTTTCAGTTGAATATCAGGCAATAGAAGAAAACAAAGGGAGAGATGATCCTTTAATAAGCGAAGCAGATAATTGTCATCCAATGTTTCGTGTTGCTCCTTCAAGCGTAGAATTTAATAAATTGCGCAAACGACTTTTACGTCATATGCGACAAGCTTTGGATGATTTTTCTATGCTCTCTACAGGGAAAAAATGGCTTGTTGCTTTATCGGGTGGAAAAGACTCTTATGGTTTATTAGCGCTTCTTTTAGACTTAAAGTGGCGAGGTCTTTTATCCGTTGAAATTCTAGCCTGTAATCTTGATCAAGGGCACCCAGGATTTCCTAAGCATATTCTTCCAGACTTTTTAAGTTCTTATAAAATTCCATATCGTATTGAATATCAGGATACTTATTCCATTGTTACAGATAAATTGGCAGAGTCGCAGACATATTGTTCACTTTGTTCTCGATTACGACGTGGTAATCTCTATCGTATTGCACGTGAAGAGGGATGTTCTGCATTAGTTTTAGGTCATCATCGTGATGATGTTTTAGAAACATTTTTTATGAATTTGTTTCACGGTGGCCGATTAGCTGCCATGCCTGGAAAACTTAAAAATGATGAAGGAGATCTTTTTGTATTACGTCCTCTTGTTTATGCTGCTGAGGAAGATATGGAAAAATTTTCTCAAGAAATGCAATTTCCAATTATTCCTTGTAATCTTTGCGGTAGTCAAGATGGATTACAACGTAATGCAATGAAAGAAATGCTGAAAAATATAGAAAGACAAATGCCAGGACGTAAAGATACGATGATTCGCGCTTTAACAAATGTACGCCCAAGTCATTTGCTTGATAAGAAATTCTTTGATTTTAAAACGTGTTAATAAAAATTAGATATTTTAAAAATAAGTTTAAAGAGTTTAAGATAAGATACTTATTTATAATGATAATTTATTTTTTTCATTTAAATATCGTCAGATTGTTTTGTTTCAAATTCTCTTATATTGCTTCCATAAAAAATATCCGTTTGCATATCACAAAGGAAATTCTTGTGTGCATAAAACACTCTTGAAAAAAGTTTCCTTTCACTAACCAATGACTGTCGCAATATCAAAAATAGGAAAATAGTACGATTGTCGATTTGCTCTTTTGTTAATTAAAAATGGTGTACCTTGTGGATTTTATTTTATTCTGTTGCGCCGCCGTCACCGTCATTTAAGGCATTAAATTAAGAGAATATATAACTGCTTGGTATTTTGGGAGTGTATAGCAAACACTCAGAGTAAGGATTGCTCGTAAATTCTCATGAAGTGAGTTACATGATCGGTTCTTGTTATGAAAAATCGCTTTTTTATAAACCAATGCTGATAGAAATCTTCATCATTGAGGACAGGGAAGGAGTTAAATTTTTAAACTGCTATACCATAAAGGTCATAGGCATCCGATTGTTCGATTTTAACGGTGACAAATTCACCAACACGCAGTGGGCGTCGTGATGATATATGGACAACACCATCTATTTCTGGAGCATCGTACTGACTACGTCCTTTGGCAACTTTTCCTTGACTTTCATCGATAAGCACTCGGAGTCTTTTTCCAATTTTTTTCTTTAAAAGATGTGTAGAAATTTGTTGTTGTTTTGCCATAAAACGATGCCAGCGGTTTTCTTTCACCTCTTCAGGAATATTTTCTAATCCCAAATCATTTGCGGCAGCTCCTTTTACTTCTTCATATTTAAAGCACCCCGCGCGTTCAATTTTTGCTTCTTCTAGCCATTCTAGAAGTATATTAAAATCTTCATTCGTTTCACCAGGAAAACCAACGATAAATGTTGATCGCAAAGTAAGATCTGGACATATTTTCCGCCATTTTTCAATTTTACGGTTTGTTTTTTCCATAAGTGCGGGACGCTTCATGTGACGCAAAACAGTTGGTGATGCATGCTGAAAAGGTATATCCAGATAAGGAAGAATTTTTTTTGCAGCCATAAGTTCGATAACTTCATCAACATGGGGATAAGGATAAACGTAATGCATACGTACCCAAATACCCATATCGCCTAGTTCGCGACAAAGATCAAAGAATTTAGTTTTGATTGTACGATCTTTCCAAGAATTTTCGAGATATTTAAGATCAACACCATAAGCACTCGTATCCTGTGAAATAACCAAAAGTTCTTTTACACCCGCTTGCACGAGTTTTTCAGCTTCACGAAGAACATCGCTGATGGGACGTGAAGTGAGATCACCACGCAAAGTAGGGATGATACAAAAACTACACCGATTAGAGCATCCTTCAGAAATCTTTAAGTAGGCGTAATGGCGAGGTGTTAAACGAATACCTTGGGGAGGAACTAAATCAAGAAAAGGATCATGAACAGGAGGAATTGCTGTATGAACAGCTTCTATAACGCTTTCATAAGCTTGCGGTTTTGTAATAGCCAATACATTAGGATATGTTTGGCGAATAGCATCAGGATCAGCACCAAGACACCCTGTTACAATAACTTTTCCATTTTTTTTAAGAGCTTCATCAATATTGGCTAATGATTCTCTCCTTGCCGAGTCAAGAAAACCACAGGTATTCACAATAACGACATCAGCTCCTTGATGTTGACGTGAAATCTCATACCCTTCAGAGCGAAGGCGTGTAATAATTCGCTCAGAATCTACGAGTGCTTTTGGGCATCCGAGGGAGACAAAACTAATACGAGGTGCTACCATGATGATCCTACAATTACTATGAATGATTGAGTTACGCTTTTATTAATTTAAAAATAATGTTCTTTATTTTTATACCTATGCAATACAATCTGTTACAAAGTTATTTGATTTTTTTCTACAAAATTTTATGTGTTTTTATGCATGCATACAATTTTGTCTTATTATATCGTAAAATTCCGTTATTGAGGATGATGATATAAGACAGCTTCCTTCAAAGCATTTAAGTTCTTTTCAAAGTACGTGGTGAATATTTTAAAACTTACTTGTCAAGCCTTGCATTAAGTGAAGAACATGGAGGGAAGGGAAAGTGAAACCTGCTCGATAAGGATCTGGATTGTTTATAAACCGAATTGGGGGCATCCTTTGGCTGTGGAGAAGAAGTCAATTGCGTGTGGCACAATAAAAAAAATACTCAACAGCTTCTTATTGCGATATCTATCGCGTACTATAAGGTTTATTTTTTAATATTTGCGAATAAGTCCGGTAAGTTTTCCTTGTATTTCTATACGCTCGGATTCGTATGTCCGTACTTCATAATGAGGATTTGCGGCTTCTAATGCAATAGAAGCTCCTTTGCGTCGATAACGTTTTAATGTGGCTTCTTTTTTATCAATAAACGCAACAATAATTTCACCTGTTATTGCTGTATTTTGACGTTTTACAATGATCGTATCTTTATCAAAGATACCAGCCTCCATCATAGAATCATCTTTAACTTCTAATGCGTAGTGCTCACCTGTATTAACCATATCGAGTGGAAGAGAAAGGCTGTTTATTTGTTGCAGTATAGCAGAGGCGGGTACGCTTGCAGAAATACGTCCCATAATAGGAATGGTGATATTTTTTTTTCTTCTTCATCAAAGGGACTCAAGCTTTTTGATATTTCCCTTTTATTTCTTTCTATTATACTGGGAGAAATTTTACGTGCTAAAGAAAGGTTAAATGTTATTTTCTCAGGAAGTCGAATCACCTCCACAGCACGAGCACGATTGGGCAAACGACGTATAAAACCTCTTTGTTCTAAGGCTATAATGAGCTTATGAATACCAGACTTTGAAGAAAGCTCTAATGCATTTTTCATTTCTTCAAAAGAAGGAGGAACACCAGTTTCTTTTATATGGTTATGAATAAACAAGAGTAGCTCATACTGTTTACATGTTAGCATTCAATATTCCAATCAAAATAATAAAAATTAGTAAAGTAAAAATACATGTATATATAACACTTTTACAATTTTTATCGCCAAATCAAAATTATTTTCTTTGTTTTTGATCTTATCGTTTAATAAAGCAATATTTTTATTTATAGATATATTTAAATTATTATTTATATAGCTATATAGCTACATTAATATTAAATAATGTATAAAATACTTTATAGTTCTGACTGAATTATATAACACCAAATTTTATGACCAGTATTATCCTTTTCTTCTAAAAATATATCTACATGTTTTGTAATTTCTGATATAAAAAAGTTAAATAGAAGGCATTCTATATATTTAGAACTCTCTATGGGTATTTAAAATCATTTTACATACTGCATATTATTTCTGCTTTTTTATTCTTAGTAAAATTATCTACAGCTCTAATAGTGAGCACAATTTATAGTCATTCGGGATATTTTCAATGAGACTAAATTTTGCTTCATATCTACTTTATTCTATAGGATAAATTGGCTTTCGTTATATATTCATTATGCATAAATAAAATTATACTCTCAAAATGCCATTGTTGCTCATTGTTCCATTTTCAGGTCTAACGTGTCAACTGCTATATACTATTTTCATGAACCCTAATGTTACGATAAATTTTGATTATTGAAAGGAGGCATAAAAGGTATTTTCATTTCTTTTTTATAGTTTTATTCTCTCACTTATATTGGTCAAGAAAATGCTTTTTATTGTTTCAATATAAAAAAGATTTGAAATGAGATAAGCTTACAGTATTTGAGACTTCTCACTCAAGTGAAAAATAATAAATTATTATAAATCAATATATTATCTTATAAAGCTGTATTCATATTTGAAAATTAAACACTAAAATATAAAGATATAAAAATAATATTATAATAAAAGGTATTTTTTCTTCTCTACCCATTATGCTCAACAACCCATGTGAGGGGAAGGGGGTATTGCTCATAATTTTAACGCTTCGAATCTATGCAATATTTTGCAGTGAAATTTTTCCTTTATTGAAACTTCAAAAAGAAGATTAAAGAGTACTTATACAATGATGAAGTAAAGGGGCGAAAACGGAAAATTATTGATAACTGAAGAAAATAATAATATTTTTTCCAAAAGGTGTTGACCAAATGGAAAGTCAACCGTATGTTCCCTTCACTTTCTGCAAACTAGATAGCTTGTGTGAGAGCGCGTAGCTCAGCTGGTAGAGCAACTGACTTTTAATCAGTAGGTCCAGGGTTCGAATCCCTGCGCGCTCACCAAATTTAAGTAATATCAATAGGCTATAAAAAATTTAAGAATCTTTTTTGTTTTGATTCTTTTTGAAGTTTTTATCGATTCTATAGTCTGTCATTTTCTATCAGCTGTTTTTGGAATAGAGCGGTGCTATGCTGTCTCCATTTTCAACAAACTTACGGATAGGGTTGTACCTGCGTTGGCAGCACATGCGGTTTCTAATTTTCTCAATCCATAGGTGGTTTTTAATACCCACTGCATTACATGATTCGCAAAACAGTTGCTAAAATCACCACTTATTCACACTTATATTATGAAATGAATTTTCTATAAGATGTTGATTTGTTTAAATTTTAATCTTTTTAACATCTACTATAGTACATTTATTTTGTATGAAAACCATAAAAAGGTTAACAATACGTTAATTTCTTGATAGAAGGGGCCAATTCAAGAGTGGTATATGCGCGAGGGGAATCATTTAAAAACGTAAATTCTTCCGTTGCGTACAAAAAGCGTGACGTGGTTTTTACAAGTAGTACTTAACAGAAATAAGTGGACTGAATAGATGCCTTCAAATAGAAAAAAGAAAATTACTTTTATGATTAAACCAACACTTCAATTGTTTTCTATGATCGTCATTTCTCAGTCACTGGTATCTTGTTGCGCAAGCCAAACTATGAATTTTTCAATAAAAGATTCCTATCATAATAAACCAATTAACGTAAACACTTCTGTACTACCTCAACAAGTATCTAATAAGAAGAATCAATCGGAAGAAAAAAAGCGTGGACGAGCGATTGTTGGTAAACCTTATCAAATAAAAGGAAAGTGGTATTATCCTCAAAGTGATCCAACTTATAAACGTGTTGGCGAAGCATCATGGTATGGTTCAGATTTTCATGGACGTTTAACTGCCAACGGTGAAATTTATGACATGAATCTTTTGACTGCTGCTCATCCTACAATGCCTTTACCTAGCTATGCTCGTGTTACTAATTTGAAAAATGGGTCTTCAATCGTTGTTAGAGTGAATGATCGCGGACCTTTTATGAAAGACAGAATCATTGATTTATCAAGGCAAGCTGCGGCAATATTGGGGTATGTAGATAGGGGGGTCGCAGATGTTAAAGTAGAATATATTGCTGAAGCACCTGTTGGCTATTATGATGCTGCATATTTAATGTCCTCTTATACTCCTGGAAATGCTGCCCCATATTCATTAGCGTCGGAAAATGTTGCGAAAAAAAGAGAAACTGTTTTGTTAAAAGAGCAGCGCAATACAAGGAACAAAAAAGAATTAGCTAAAGCAGCTGCTGTTGAACAAGAACAACGTAATAAAACTGTTGCAGTTAAATTGCCAGAAATTGGTCCTATCATGGTTGATAAGCCGATACCATTCGATCAAGTTGCTTCTATAAATAAGCTAAACAAAAAAACAAAGGTTAATTGGCTACAACTGTTTTAAGAAAAAATGCATTGATTTTTTATCTATATAATTTTCTAGTAAAAAAGGTAAGAAATTACGGATTTAGTGTAGGATTTTTATCTTAAAGCGCTTTGTCCTTTTCAAAAAGCGTGGTTGGGTTCTATTATTATAAATTCAGTACGGCCTTTCCACTCCATTGCTGGTCTATTCGTCGTTTTATGATATTGCTTGCTTAATAAAGCGTGTACTTTTCTTGCTGTAATAGCTTTTGCTAGACGAAGGTAAATTATTGTGTCAGTCTGTTTGTGTAATCTCTAAAACAACTTGTACTCTCGATTTGAGAGGAATAAAAAGCTTAACAAGTAAAAAAATATTTTCTTTTGATTCGGCCTTGCATCTTTCTAAAGTATCTACGGTAATATCTTATGAAAAGATTATGCATTATCTCATGCTTTTGTTTATCATGTTCTTTAATGGAGTAAGTTCCCTCACGAAAAACAGAGCGTCTCAAACAAAATACACTTACATTGCCAATTCATGGACTTATTTAAAAGAGACATACTTTAACACGCTACAAGCCTATTTTGCGACAGCGCCTGTGAATGGTATAACTGTTAACGCCTTTAGACATCAGCATCTTTACTCTTATGAAGATATAAATCGACACCATCATACACTTTGCAAGCCCCCAATGTTTTGTGCGATAATTCTTAACACTTGAGAGGTTTATAAGAAGTATTTTTACTCTCTTTTTTAATAATTTTTATCCATATACGAACCCTACTTATGACCCGTAAGTAAGCGATTTTTAATGAATTCAATATGAGAAGAGGGGATGAGAGAATCTTACAGTATTTTGAGTTAGCTTCAATTTTAAAATGATAATTTATCATAACAAATCAAAATACTATCAATAAAAATAGGAAAAAATCTTTTGTCTCTCACACTTTAAAAGATTAAAATGAATCTACGTGGAAGATAAAAAGTGCAGCATATTACTTTTGTTAACGCTGAATAAAAATAAAATCTTTTCTTGAGTTGTCAATAATTCCTTAATTTGCGGAAATAAAAAAGTTTTTTCCTATATAAGATTCTTTATGTTGATCTTTGGGATGGGAGGAGCAGCTATGTATACAGCATTAAGGATCTTATTGATATTATGGGGAGTATTGGCATTTGATACGTGGGGGAGAGCACAAGATTTTCAAACTCCCGCATCACAACTGTTATTACTCGATGATGATACAGAGACAATACTTTATGAAAAACAAAGTGATATTCCTTTTTTTCCTGCTTCATTAGTAAAATTGATGACAGCAGAAGTTGTATTTCATCAATTAAAAAAAGGATTATTAAAAAGTACGCAGAAATTCAAGGTCAGTGAAAATGCTTGGCGCAAAGGTGGAGCACCTTCCGGTACAACCACTATGTTTGCAAAGATAAAGACAGAAATCAGTGTTTCTGATCTTTTACGTGGTTTAATTATTGTGAATGGAAATGATGCTGCTATTATTCTTGCTGAAGGAATATCAGGACATGAAGATCATTTTGTAAAACTGATGAATCAGCGCGCAAAAATAATCGGATTATCTCAGAGTCATTTTGTTAATGCTACAGGGCTACCCGAAGAGGGACAATTTGTAACTGTGCGTGATATGATTATATTAGCACGTCATATTGTTCAGGAATATCCGGATTATTATGCACTTTATTGTGAGCCTCATTTTACATGGAATAATATTTTTCAACGTAATAAAAACCCTCTTATTTCTAAGGAAATTGGTGTAGAAGGATTTGGTTTTGGCTACAGTGAAAAAGAAGGTTTTTCAATGGTTGCCACCATTTCTAAAAATCATCGACGTCTTTTTTTAGCAATCAATGGTTTGCAAGATGGTAAAAAATATACAAAAGAAATAGAACGCATTCTTCAATGGGGGATGACGGCATTTGATCTCAAAACAATTTTCACAAAAGAAGAAACGGTTGGTCGTGCTTCTGTTTACGGTGGTAAGAAAAATTTTGTTCCACTCATTGTTAAAACACCAATAAGTTTTATGCTTTCGAATGAAAAAAAAGTAAATGTTAAAGCAAAAATTAAATATCATGGTCCATTGAAAGCCCCCATCGTTTCTGGGCAATCAGTTGGTGTTATTCAAATTTTAGAAGATAAAAAGATTCTTCTGGAAAAACCAGTTTTTGCCGGAATGAATATTCAGGAAGGAAGTTTCTTTGCAAAAGTAAAAAATGCATTCTATGAAATAACAATTGGATGGTTACGGAAATATTTGTAGTTACGCGCTAATAAGGTTAAGGTCATACGTGTCAGGTTATTTTATTACATTCGAAGGAGGGGAGGGGGTAGGA
Organism: Bartonella sp. CM86QHHN; assembly: GCF_042194695.1. Taxonomy (NCBI): domain Bacteria; kingdom Pseudomonadati; phylum Pseudomonadota; class Alphaproteobacteria; order Hyphomicrobiales; family Bartonellaceae; genus Bartonella; species Bartonella sp. CM86QHHN. Next base: position 67,239 of record NZ_JBHIND010000074.1, on the reverse strand, counting down.
AAAACGGTGCAGATTTCTTTACTTGCTGAGTTTCTCTCTCACCAAGGTTATGATGTTGTTACAACACGAGAACCAGGAGGAACGCCAGGAGCAGAAGCAATCCGGCATATTTTGTTGTCGGGGCAGGCGCAACAGTATGGACCGTTGATTGAAGCTGTTTTGTTTACAGCTGCACGCGCTGACCATTTTCATGAAGTTATTGCACCTTCTTTGCAAAAAGGTAAAATCGTTTTATGTGACCGCTTTATTGATTCTACACGCGTTTATCAAGGACTCAATAATAGAGTCAGTTCTTCTCTTCTTTCTGTTTTAGAGTGTATTGCGCTCAATGGTATTTTGCCTCATTTAACATTTTTATTAGATATGCCAGCAATGTGTGGTATGAAGCGTGCAAATTTACGAAGAAAAAAAACAGAAGAAATTGATTATTTTGAAAAAGATCAGTTGGAAATTCAAGAACAAAGACGTCAGGCTTTTCTTCAATTGGCCAAACAAGAACCCCATAGATTTCGAGTCATTGATGCCACTGGCTCAGTGGAAGCTATTGCTCATCAAATAAAAAATATTTGTCATCAGGTATTGTTGGATCAGCTTTCATGAGTAATTTAAATACCTTACGCCAATATGATGATATTGATACAATTTTATCACCATCCCAGAACAATGTTATCTTTGGTCATGAGGATGTGCGTCATTTTTTGACACAAATGCTTAAAGAAGAGCGTTTGCATCATGCATTATTATTTGAAGGAGAATACGGGATTGGAAAGGCTACATTAGCCTTTCATCTTGCTTGGAACATTTTAAGTTTTCAACAGAGTTCTTTCTTCAAACCCGATCCTTATTCTACCCCATGGCGCCAAATTACACAAGGAAGTCACCCTGGTCTTTTGTATATTTCACGTCGATTTGATGTGAAAACGCAAAAGTTTAAAACAGGAATACTCGTTGATGATATCCGTGATATTATGCATTTTTTAAGTCGAACATCGCAAGATAATGGATGGCGTATTGTTATTATTGATTCTGCAGATGATATGAATAGAAATGCAGCAAATGCAATTCTCAAAATACTTGAAGAACCACCTACAAAAACGTTATTTGTTATTATCGCACATTCTTCAGGAAAATTGCTTCCAACAATCCATTCACGGTGTCAAAAAATTTCTTTTCGTCCATTGAATAACGATGAAATGAAAAAAGTTATTATACATATTTTCGCCGATCAGGATTTACCTGATGAAAAAACAATTGAAATGATTATTAAAAAATCTAAAGGAATCCCTCGAAAAGCCGCTTTACTTATTTGCCATGGCGGTCTTGAAGTTATTAAAACAATTGATGCTCTCCTAGAGAAACCTGTTTGTAACGCAACAATTGTACATACTCTTGCACAAACATTTTCATCTGCTTCTTCTACATTCCAATTTCAACAATTTTGTGATGAAATTCTTAATAAAATTCAAAAAAAAGCTATCATGCTCGTTGAAAAGGGAGACTTATTTCTCTCAAAAAAATATGCGGAAAAATGGCAGGAGATTCATCAAGAAATAGAGGAAATACAACTGTTTAATCTCGATAAAAAGCAGTTTGTTATTAACTTACTTTTTAAAGTTCATAAGATCATTCATGAGAATTAGTTTTTCCGTGACAATGCGATGAACAAGCGTTATGTCATTATATTCTTCTATTTATAGCGTTTTACAACGAGTATGACATGCGTGACACATATTACATAACAACTCCCATTTTTTATCCTAATGCTGCTCCACATATTGGACATGCTTATAGTGCCATTGCAAGCGATGTTTTAGCCCGCTTTCAACGGTTAAACGGAAAAAATGTATTTTTTCTTTCTGGTACAGATGAGCATGGTCTCAAGATGCAACAAACCGCAGCTGCATTAGGCATGACACCTCAGCAACTTGCAGATCGTAATAGTGCGGTGTTTCAAAAAATGCTTGCAGTATTAAATTGTTCTAACGATGATTTTATCCGTACGACAGAAGAACGCCATTATCAAGCTTGTCAAGAAATTTGGAAAAAGATGGAAGCAAATGGCGATATTTATCTCGGTCGTTATACGGGGTGGTATTCGGTTCGCCAAGAAGCCTATTATGAAGAAAAAGATACGGAAATTGGAGCAGACAACATCCGTCGTGAGAAAGAATTAGGCTCTCCAGTTGAATGGAATGAAGAAGAAAGTTATTTTTTTAGACTTTCTCATTATGAAAAGGCTCTTCTTGAATATTATGAAAAACATCCTGATTTTATTGCTCCATTTGAGCGGCGTAATGAAATTATAAGTTTTATCAAATCAGGTTTAAAAGATATCTCTATTTCACGCGCAAGTTTTAACTGGGGAATTGCTGTTCCTGAGAATCCAAAGCACGTGATGTATGTCTGGGTTGATGCGCTTACAAATTATCTATCAGCAATAGGTTTTTTCAATGAAAATTCAAAAAAACGTGATTTTTGGCCTGCAAATACGCATATTATTGGTAAGGATATTATTCGTTTTCATGCAGTCTATTGGCCGGCATTTTTAATGTCTGCTGGAATTGAATTGCCTAAAAATATTTTTGCACATGGTTTTTTACTTAATCGTGGTGCAAAAATGTCAAAATCTATTGGAAATGTCGTTGATCCTTTTGAAATGGTTGATCATTATGGTCTTGATCAGGTCCGTTATTTCCTTCTCCGTGAAGTGCCATTCGGACAAGATGGTAGTTATAGTCATGAAAGCCTTGTGAACCGTATTAATGCTGATCTTGCTAACGATCTTGGTAATTTAGCACAGCGCTGTTTGTCTATGATTGCCAAAAATTGTAATGCACAAGTCCCGAAACCAGCTTTATTTTTAGCTCAAGATAAACAGCTTTTAGAACAATCTCTTCAAGTACTTGAAACTGTACACCAAGCTATGTCTTCTTATAGTATGCATTTAGCACTTTCAGCTATTTTTTCAATTGTAGCAGATGCCAATCGCTATTTTGCCAACGAACAACCTTGGAGTTTACGTAAAAACGATCGAGAACGATTTTCTACAGTTCTTTATATAACTGTAGAAATCTTGCGGAGAATAGGAATTATGCTTTTGCCTTTCATACCCCAATCAGCAACGAAACTTCTTGATAGCCTTGCGGTTGCTGAAGATGATCGGTTATTGTATCATATAAGTCATTCAAAAATTCAAGAAGGGCTTGATCTTCCACCACCAGAACCAATTTTTCCTCGTTATATCTTGAAGAAAGAAGATACTCATCATGTTGATTGATACACATTGTCATCTTGATTTTGAAGATTTTTCACAAGATTTGGATAATGTTATCCAACGGGCTTTAGATGCTGACGTTAAACGTATGATAACAATTTCAACCCATGTTTATAAGTTAGATAAGCTGTTAGCCATTGCGCAAAGCTATGATCAAGTCTTTTGTTCCGTTGGAACACACCCCAATCATGCGCATGAAGAACAAAATATTACAGCGGAAGAGCTTATACAGCTCTCGAATCACCCTAAAATTGTTGCGTTTGGGGAAGGGGGGCTTGATTATCATTATGATTATTCTACTCCAGAAGAGCAAAAGAAAGTTTTTCAAGAACATATCATTGCTTCTCGAGAAACACAGATTCCTCTTGTTATACATTCACGCAATGCCGATATCGATATGGAGAAAATATTACGTGAACAGATAAAAGAAGGAGCTTTTCCCTTTATCCTTCATTGTTATTCGTCTGGAATGCAACTTGCTCGTGCTGGAATTGAACTTGGTGGTTATATTTCTTTTTCGGGTATTCTTACTTTTAAAAACGCTCTTGAAATCCGTGAAATAGCAAAAATTGTGCCCCATGAACATTTGTTGGTGGAAACAGATGCACCATTTTTAGCACCTACCCCTCATCGGGGAAAAACAAATGAACCATCTTTTGTATGCTATACAGCAGCTGTTTTGGCTGAAACAATTGGCTTAAGCATTGAAGAAACAGCTCAAATAACAACGCGTAATGCTTTTCGTTTATTTAGCAAAATGAAATAAGGCAAAAGATATGTGTGATCAATACCGATTTACAATATTAGGTTGTGGTCCTTCTCCAGGAGTGCCAAGACCTAATGGTGATTGGGGAACATGTGATCCGAATAACCCTAAAAATAAACGCTACAGAAGTTCTTTATTAGTTGAACGTATTAAACCTTCAGGAGGCAAAACAACGATCGTTATTGATACAGGCCCAGATTTTCGCTCACAAATGATCGATGCGCGTGTAAGCCATCTTGATGCTGCTCTTTACACGCATTCTCATGCAGACCATATCCACGGTATTGATGATTTACGCAGCTATGCACTTGCACAAAAATGTTTAATAGATATCTATGCCGACAGATTTACACTAGAGCATCTCAAAAGTGCTTTCGGATATTGTTTTCAAACTCCAAAAGATTCATCTTATTCTCCCATTTTAAAAGAGCATCTTATCAATGAAGATAGCCAATTTATTATTCAGGGGCAGGGCGGAGAAATAAGCGTCAATACACATTTACAACACCACGGAAACATTCATTCCTTAGGTTTTCGGATTGGGAATGTTGCCTATTGTACGGATGTTAGTGAATTTCCTGAAAAAACTTTATCCAAATTAATGGATTTGGATGTTCTCATCATTGAAGCTCTTCAATTTAAATCCCATCCGAGTCATTTTTCTGTTGATCAAGCATTACAGTGGATAGAATATTTAAAGCCAAAACAAGCAATACTCACACATATGGACAGATCGCTGGATTACAATAAGGTTATAAATTACGTTCCATCCTATGTAAAACCTGCATATCAAGGTCTTACTTTTGAAACAGATGCATAAGCTTATTATGCGCAATATTTAAGTTAAATAAAATACTTTTAAATTTATCCTTTATTTTATTTCATTTTTGACATATTTAGTGTTTTTTATGTCAAAAATGAGGCTTTTATGTATAAGAATTTTAAGCGGGGTGTATGTATTGTGGTTTTAGCGGTTTCCTTAACAGCATGTGGGGGGCGTTTAGAAAAAAATATTGCAACGACAACATTACATGACGGATCAATGAGTTGTGCCGATATTCAACGGGAGTTTTTTGCTAATAAACGTCAGATTAATGATACAATTGCAGAGCGTTCTAAAGCAAGAAATAAGAACGTGGCTTTAGCAGCAGCAAGTGTTGTATTTGTACCTGCTTTGTTTTTTATGGATACTAAATCCAGTGAAAGTAATGAAATTTCGGCTTTAAATAACCGTAATGCTGTTTTGAGTGATCTTGCACGTATGAAACGTTGTAAAATAGTACAGTAATTTTTCTTATTTTATTATACGTAATTTCGTTATCACTATTTTTGGTCTTTAAGGAATATACCTTAAAGACCAAATTTTATTTTAAAAGTAAATTGTATGATATAAATATTATGATGATGTTTTAAAGTAGGGTTTTCTTTTTGGATAAAGGATTTATCTTCTGCATCATATTATCGCATAATATATATTATGGAACTTTATAGAAAAAGTATATCTAGCATCAGCGCTTTGAAGAACGAATCTTTAAAATGAGCTACTTAAGTTAGCTAAGATTGAAAATCGAGCCTGTTATTCTGGCTCGAAAATTTCAATCACAATGTTTTTTTATTTTTTACTCTTTTAAAAAACACCATCACAATTTGTAGTGCTATAAAAGCTAAAAACAATATTCCATGAAATAATGGTACAAATGGCTGATAAATAAAATCGGAATAATATATTGTTATTGCTTCAATCAACGCTGCAATACACCACACAATGATACCCCATAGTGAATACATCCAAAGTCCAACTAAGGCAATAGGATAGAGAATGGCCAATATAGCTGATGCAAATTGCCACTGCCAAGGCATAAGATCAAAACGCCATAGAATACCTGGAAAAACCCCAACAAGGCGTATCCAATAACAAATACCTAGAACTAAGCAAATAAATGCCAAAAACCGTAAGTAACAGTTATAGATTAAATTGATTTTTGAAATCTGTTTGTGAGAATTATTTTTCACAATAATAACTCTTGTTCAACAGGTTGGAAGTAAGAATCTACCATTTCATCTGTCACATTTGAAAGTTTATCTGGTTGCCATTGAGGTCTTTTATCCTTATCGATTAACATAGCACGTATACCTTCATAAAAATCATGTGAATGAATCATATGATACGCTATGCGGTTTTCAATTTTTATACAATCTTCCAACGTTTGAGATGAATTTTGTTTCATTTGTTTCCAGATAACTTTTAAACTTGTCGGAGAACGTGACTGCAAAATATCATAACATTCTTTAGCAAATAAAACATCTTCATTGCTTTTTTTATGTAGCAACTCGAGACATTCTTCTAAGGTATGGGCACTAAAACAAGTGTTAATAATACAACGTATTTCATGACTTGTTTCATAGTCTTTTGTAATTGCTCGCTCGTTTAAAGCTAAAGTAGGATCTCCTTGCTCAATAACAGCTTTTCTAATCATATCGAATTCAGTTTCAGCAACGGCGTGTGTTGCTAATCCTAAATTTAAGCAATCTCCCCACTTTATACGTGCGCCCGTTAATGCAAGATAGATACCAAAATGATTGGGAAGAGATGGTAAGAAAAAACTTGCACCTACATCTGGGAAAAATCCAATCGCACCTTCTGGCATAGCAAAAACTGTATTTTCTGTAACAATTCGATGCGAGCCATAGAGAGAAATACCTACCCCTCCTCCCATCCAAATACCGTTTAAGAAAGAAATGTAGGGCTTTGAAAAATGTTTGATATAAGCATTTAAACTATATTCATTTCTAAAGTATTGACAAGCAGCAGCACTTTTCCCCATATGATAGATTTCTACAACATCTCCACCAGCACAAAAAGCACGCCCTTCCCCTTCAATTAAGACACAAGAAACATTATTATCTGTTTCCCATGTTCTGAGAGCTTTTTTTAAAGCTGAAACCATTCGTTGATTAAGAGCGTTTAATGCTGAAGGACGTGTGAGCTTTATAATACCAGCACGCCCTTCTTTCGTAAAAGAAATATCATCATCTGCTCCAAAATTAATTTGCATCTCACACCCTTCTTAAAACAATTATTTCATTGTTTTTTTATACTTTTTGCCCCAAGTTTAGGAAATATTTGCATGATTGCGCCAATACAATATATATAAATTCCTGTTACCGAAATTCCTATTTTAACCCAATAGGGAGCCTCTAGTTGATAAAAGAAGGCAGAAACACCAAAAAAACACCATAAGAGAAAAATGGGAAAATTAATTCTACGTAAACGAAGGACTCTTACTGGATGAATAAAATAAATTGGCAAAAAAGATATAATCGCCGATAGAACAATAATGATAAAAGTAATCCACTCTCCTGGTCTGACGACAAAAAGCGTAAAAATCATCATATTCCAAACAACAGGAAATCCTTTAAAAAAGTTTTCTTTGGTTTTCATACTAGTATCTGCATAATAAATAGCAGATGAAATAACAATAATTGCACTCAATGAAAATGATAACCCTACCCCCATGAAACCACTTTGATAGAGTGCAAAGGCAGGAATTAAGACATAAGTCACGTAATCAATAATATTATCTAATAGCTCTCCAGACCATGTTGGAAGAACGTACTTAACATCAAGTTTGCGTGCAATTGGTCCATCTATACCATCAACGAGAAGAGCAAGCCCAAGCCAACAGAACATAGCTGTCCATTCTTTTTGAGAGGCTGATATAAGAGAAAGAAACGCTAAAAATGATCCCGAAGCTGTTAGTAAATGAACGGAAAAGGCCTTTGCTTGTGGCATTGTTACTTTTTTATGGCGTAATAATTTAGCATTTGTTTTGATTTTCTTTGTTAATTTACGTTTCAAGGTTTTCTTATCCTCGTTTTTAAAGTCTTCAACCATCTATCAATACGCCATTTTTTAACGATGATATAACTCAGCATTTAAAAAAATCATAAAAAGGTTACTTTTTTATATCGCATTATTTATTACATACTATAATAATAGAAGAGCTTCATATAATAAAAAGAGAGTGATCATTTGGAAATGTTAAAATATTTTCTCAATGAATAAAGGTTCAAACAGTTGTGATCTTTGAAAAAAACGAGCATAAAGATATTGCTGTTATTGGTGCAGGTCCTGTCGGAATGTTAGCTGCGCTGAGTCTTGCACATGAGGGGCTTTCTGTTTTTCTTGTTGGGCCCCCTGCTCATACAGATGAGTTACGAACAACTGCTCTTATGATGCCTGCAATACGCATGCTTCAAAAACTCAATATTTGGGATAATCTTCAACAACATGCAGCTGCTTTATCGTCCATGAGAATTATAGATATAACTTCTAGAATTGTGCATGCTCCTACGGTACATTTTTCTTCTGCTGAAATTGGTGAAAAAGCTTTTGGCTATAATATACCTAATGTAAAATTAAACAGTGCTTTAGTCGATGCTGTTACACATACGCCTAATATTACAAGATTTGTTTCTGCAGCCAAATCTGTTCATCATACAAAAAACCATGTATGTATTACTCTTGCTGATTGTAGAGTCATTCAAACACCACTTGTTGTTGCAGCCGATGGGCGTCACTCTCTTACACGTGCCGCAGCAGGGATAAGTGTCAAACAGTGGAATTATCCACAAAAAGCACTTGTTCTCAACTTTTCTCATGAGTTTTCTCATCAAAATACATCAACTGAATTTCATACAGAACACGGTCCATTTACACAGGTTCCACTACCAGGACGAAGATCTAGTCTTGTATGGGTTGTTCATCCTTCCCTTGCTGAAGAATTATTGAATATAGAACCAAAAACAATTGCAAAAATGATCGAAAACAAAATGCAATCAATGCTTGGAAAGCTAAGCTTAGAAACATCAATTCAAGCATGGCCGCTTTTCGGACTTCTTTCTCATCATTTTGCTGCTAATGGAACAATTTTAGTGGGTGAAGCCGCTCATGTTTTTCCCCCTATTGGGGCACAGGGATTGAATTTAGGATTCCGTGATGTCCAAACTTTAATTGATATTTTACCCAATAAAATATCCAATTCTAACTCTGAAATGATTGTTGCACATTATAACAAATGCCGCAAACCAGATATATTAATCCGAAGTGGAGCTGTTCATACACTGAACTCTGCTCTACTTTCTCATATGTTGCCTGTTCATATCATACGAAGCATTGGGCTTGGTTTGTTGCATAGTTTCCCACCATTACGTAATTTATTTATGCGCGAAGGAATGTATCCCGGTTATGGATTCAAGGAAATTATGCAAATATTTCCAACAAAATCATCAAAACAGCTCTACTAAGCAATAATGAATAATAACGTAAGATAAAAAATAATAAATTGTATTTTGAATCATATCTATTACTGATGTAAAAAAATATTTTTGTTCTTTCTAAGAAGTAACAAATTATATTAAAATAATTAATTATATTTATTGATTTATTTATAATAATAACATGTTTAATTAATATAACTGTAAATTATTTTTTATTAAAAATTATTATATTATTTAGTATGTTGATATGAAATAAGAGAAAACTGAATTATAGACTACAAATTAAATTATAAAGATATCTTGCTAAATCATAGCTGTTAAATTTAGAAATATAAATAAAATGAAAAATAATACCGTTTTGAAAAATTTATTTTATTAAATTAATTTTAATAAGAAAATAAATAAAAACAGTTTTATTTAATCAATATATTTTCAAAAATTTTTATTGTTAAGTATAATATTAAAAATAAAATCATCTTTGGAACCTGTTAGTAACACAGAGGTTAATGAAGTGTTGTTTCAACAAATGGTAACAAGATGACACTAAATAATTTTTTGAAATTAAGTACTTTTTTTATAATGATTGCATGTGTCTCGTTGATAGTCACGACTTCAATAAGTGAAGTTTTTCACCTTCCTTATTGTCAAACCTTTACCTATAGCTCTACTCAAAAGGTCACTAAAATAGGTCAGAACTCATTTACTGCTTCACAAGTTAAAAATTGTCTTATGCAAAATGGTTTTGAGAATATTAAACGATTGCGCTTAGATGACAATGGTATCTGGCGTGCTTTAGTAAAATTTAAAAAGTCCCATTTTTTCGTATCCGTTGACTATTCAGGAACAGTTAGCATTCAAAATGAAAGAAAAGAATATGATTGATTTAAAAACTTACAGCAACGTTTCTTTTCACAGCTGTAAGAAAAAAAAATTAAAAAAGTACTGCCATTCTATTAAAGAATTTTCTTTCATTGGCGGTTTAAATGGTAGCATATCAGGAGCTATCGCGGCAACTCTTGCAGCTTATGGTTATATTGCTCTTCCAGGATTTGGTCCAGTTATCGCAATGGGTATAGGAGTAGCACTTTCTTCCGGAATAATAATAGGAGCACTGATAGGATCAGGAATGGGAGGGAGTGTCGGTATATGCTGTATTTTATTGGGAAATTTATATGAATCATAATAATTTTTTCTCTTATAAATTTCATAATGAATAGAAATTTCTCGTCATTTTTTCTATGAAAAACAATTAAATCATCAACAAATTATATATTCTTTTTTTGATGAAACGATCATCATATTATAAATGAAATAATAGCTAACTTACTAAAATTCCTTATTATACCTCAAAAAGTAGATTTTTTAAAAGCATCTCTTGAAGAAATGTAAGTGAGATATAATTATCCATCCATAAAAGCTGTATTTTTTATAGATCAAAAAATAAAAGTTATGTTCAGAAATATATATAAACACACTTTAATTTATTTGCTCTTTCTAATAACAGCATATTTCTATGTAAATTATTTTTCTTAAAGTTAAATTTAAGACATTTATATAATATATCATTAATATAGATTGTTATTTATAGACAACAATATATTAAAATATAAGTATAAAGGTATTTTATGAAAAAATATTATTATCATTATTGTTTTTTATGGCATTTTTAATTCATAAAAATTCTGCATTAGCACTATCAAAACAAGTAAATATTTATAAATTAGAATATAACAATTCCAAAAAGGCTATTGGTAGCATTAAAATTGAAGAAACCACATACGGTTTGATTTTCATCCCTAATTTATCTACTTTATCAGAAGGAATGCATGGTTTTCATGTACATGTAAATCCTTCATGTGATACAAAAGATGGCATAATTGGTGGAAGCGCAGGTGGACATTATGATCCGGAACATACCGGAAAACATTTAGGACCTTATAATGTCAATGGTCATCTTGGTGATTTACCAGCACTTTATGTTGATAAGCAGGGATATGCCATAATGAGCGTTCTTGCTCCACGATTAAAAAAAATCTCTGAAATTAAAGGGCGCTCTTTAGTCATTCATTTAGGGGCTGATAATCAATCAGATAAACCATTACCGCTTGGCGGAGGTGGTGCACGTTTAGCGTGCGGTATTATTGAAAAATAAAGAGAGTATTGTGGCAGACTGCGACAGTACACACTTCCTTTACCATAAGGTGTGAGAGAAATTTATTTTTTAAATCTATTTCAAGAAATTGAGTAAACTATGTGAATATTTTATAAAATTAATGTTTTTTTGAATGTTTACTTCGGATAACAAAAAGCTTAGTAATCATCAAAACGAACAGCAATGGAAATTAAAGAAATAGTAGTGTAAATTCTCCGTAAGAAGACTTCAATATGAGGAAGTAATATTTTCCATGCTTGATGTAAACAAAGAAAAAAAGTCGAATTTCACCCTCTATAATAGCAAATTTATAATAAATTATAATCATTAAGTCTAGTATCTAATGGAATCACGCTCAATGCACAAAATAGAACAGGCTTAAAACAGAATTTTTACTCTTCCCCTACTCAACCCTACTCATGAGGTACGTGAGAAAAATTTTAATTGATACAATATCAATATGAGATGGTTTGAAAGGATTGAATACTAGGATATTCATTCCCCTCATTTAAGTTTAAAGACTAATTATCATTAGTAAATCAACATATTATACCAATATAATAAGACAAATAAAATAGTTAGAGTAATTTTCATCATTCTGAAAAAAGGCTTTTAAACAATAGAGTCTTTTTAAAAATACTCCTCATAGATACATACGATCCCAATCTAGTGGACGCATCTCACCAGTTTGATAAAATTGACGAATGAGCTTAATATAATCAAGAAAATCTTTGTTTTCCTCCACTAATCTATTAGCTGTATCCCAATCAATATCACTACGTTCTTTGGCAGGAATTAAGATCTCACTCTCGGAAGAGTTTTCCTTATTAAGTCTTATAAATCCAATTCCATGCAAACTTGAAAGCATCCGAAGCTCTTTTAATGTATCAACTCCTTCAATTTCACTAGCAACTAAATAACTCAAATTAGCCCATGAAGAATTACTAACTGTTTGAAAAAATGCTTTTCGTAAATTTGAACGATTGATGAGAATTTTTACTTCAAAAGACCAAAGCTTTGTCTTTTTATCAAAATATTGCAAAACACAGTCTTTTATTTCACGATTCCATTCCTTGCTTAAATCTTGCATCCCTACGAGATCTGGATAAAGCCATTTATTTCCGCCTGCTCCATGTTTATTACGAGAACATTTCTCATTAATGCGCTTGCTATAAACTGCAAGCTCTGACCATAAAAATTTAGATAATAATGGATAAAGATCATGCTCTTTAACAGAGCCATCTTCTGTTCTACTCTTTGCATTGTCCTCTATTGCATCAATTTCAGCACTATCTGTTTGTTCAGTAAAATAATATTGTCGCGGTCGTCCTTCAGTGGTTTTAATTTCTGAATAACGCTTTTGTAACTGAGGGCGTTTTGCCCCTATTTCAGCAACAATTTGCTGAATAAGAGCTGCATCACTATTAAGGGGAGTGATTATTGCCGTTGAATTCTTTTGTTTTTGACGGCATTTTTCTGGGTAATTTTCAAATATCCATTGAGCAATTTCTCGAGCTGTAAACTTTTTTGTCGGGTTTTTCTTTAAAAAATTAAAAACAGTGTTTGTTAAATTTAAAGTCATATGAAAAACTCCCCCTTTTATCCTCTGGGTATTTCATTATATTCAGGCGTTTTAAATGAAAGAACAATAAACTGTTTAAGTTTTTTAAAAAAAGAACATTTATCAAATTACTCAATAAAATTAAAATATTTTTTTTAATTTATGACTATAAACTCAAAGATTTTTTTACATAATGAAAATAAGATTGTACTTTTATAAAAAAGTGTAAATGTGCTACAAATCCCCATACAAAAGCATAATCTTGTATAACTTTTCTATACATTTTTCTTTTTATTTTAACGTCGTTAGAAAAAAGTTAAAAATAATTATTCAAACATTTGATTAAACCTCACACCCGTCAATTAAAAAACTTATGTGTTTTATTTTTGAAGCAAAAAGTTATAAGCTCTCAAGTATAGATTCTGAAATGGTAAACTCTGCACACAAACCTTCAAAACTACTATTTGCTTTAATAGCATCATGGGGAATAAGAACATAATACCATTTTTTATCGCCATAAGTCGCCGCATAGCGCGTTGCATGACAACACCATTGAACTGCAGCTTCTCTCTTTTTTAAAACAATAGGATTTTGCATTTCAGAGGCTTTTTTAGGCTCACAAAGATATTTGGCATCCTTCGTTTCTACAACAAAGTCTGGTTCATAGATTGATCTTTTATCATATTCTATTCTGAAAAAACCTCGAGCGGGTTTCATCCATTTCAAGACTTGTGCATCATCCTCTAATATTTGAGCAAATCGTAATTCCCCTTCTACTGAATCAAACTTTTGTAAAGGATAACAGCATTTTCTAAAGCCGCTGAATACAAGTTTTTTAATATCGCTTTTAATGGCAGGAATATTACGAAAATCAAGAGGAGACGTCCCTTGCGGCAACACATAATGGATAGGTTGTAAAATTGTAAAACCTCGTGTAACTTTAACCGCATAATCTTTTTGCGTTTCCCATTGATGTTCTCTTAATTGCGCAACAATAAAACTAGTAAGCTTGTGCTGATAGTGAATTAATACGTTCTCAACAGCTGTATCATTGGGTAAATAAGATCGGAAATGTTCTACTATCTGACTAGCTAATTTTCGTAATAAGAGCGTATGGTTATCATAATCGACAAAGTCATTATCAATCAAACCACGAATGATGTAGTTTTCAAGATAAGGCTCTTTGACATATTCATTCTTAGATGTGAGAAAAATGCTTTTATGGGTACGCAATTCTCGAATTAAAAGTTCTTTACTAACAGGTTGAAAATTTAAGTTTTCTAAATTTTCCAAATCAAAATCATAAAAACCATAAGTAACATCACGCGAAGGAATGAGTATAATATTTGGAATATCTATTATCAGTTCTGTTAATTGTTTTGTCAGAATTGTCACCACTTTTGATACAAGAGACTTTTGTGATGAAGGCTTAATATTCATAACTTTATTAGCAATTTTTTCTTGTATCTGTGCAGAACAAAGCATTTGAGAACTTGGCAATTTATCATTCTCTTTGATAAGATCCCACGCGATCGCTGCAATATCTTGCTCTTCAGGTGTTAATGTAGGGGAATCTGTATGACGTAATATGATACCTTGTAAATCAGAAGATGCTCCATTTATATCGGAATTACGTATTACCATCGTTTGCATCAATAAAGCTTCTACTTGACTTGGAACTATCACTATATCGGTCTTTTCAAAGGGGATATTCCCTCCTGTTCCAATCTCAATATGCTTTTTTATAATTGAGTTTGGATCGTTTGCACGATCAATAATATCTTGAAAACGATCATGCGCAATAATTGTTAAACGATCAATAGCTTCCACGCCTGTTCTATACCCATAAGGCAAACGCAATCCACGCCCAATTGTTTGCTCTGTTAAAATTTCTGAAGCCGATGCACGCAACGGTACAATAGTATAGAGATTCGTAACATCCCACCCCTCCTTTAATTTATTAACGTGAATAACAATTTCTGTTGAGTCATGAGAATCTTCAATTGCAATCAGCTTTTGAATATTTTGATCTTCTTCTATATTCGACTGTTTTGTATGAATCTCTATAACTTTTCCCTTATAAGCTCCTGCAAAAAAATCATCTGATTCCAATAAATCACGCAATTTCTGTGCATGATTTGTATCTTGAGCGACAACTAAAATAAAAGGCTTAACGAACTTTTTGTTATAATCTTTTGCATAGACAATTAAATCTGCTTTCACAGTTTCATGGGCATGAATTGCATCTTGTAATTTGATATGTTCTAATTGTTCAGATGTATAATTTTGAGGTTGAAAATCTTTACGTGTAGCAACAGCAGGCTCTTTTACAAAACCATCTCTCATAGCCTCTGCAAGTGAATAACTATAGACAACATTTTTAAAATCTACGGGTTTTGCACCTATTGTTTTTGGTGTCGCTGTAAGCTCTATTCCTAAAACAGGTTTTAACTCATTAATTGCTGCCGCACCAGCAGAAGCTCGATAACGATGTGCTTCATCCATTAACAAAACTAAATCAGGAAGATTTGCGAGATAATCAAAATAACTTTCACCAATCGTTTCTTGTAAGCGTTTAATTCGCGGAATACTAGATTTTAGTGCGCCTTTTTTATTATCCGTTGTATTAATTTTAGAAATATTAAAAATATTGATAAAGGCCGTATCTCTATTCTCAAACAAACGCTTTTGTCCTTGAATATGGTGTTCATCAACGCGAATACCTTTACCACTTTCATAATCTTCACCTGTAATAATAACGGGTCTATTGGCAATAAATTCACTCATTCCACTGAAAACATACTTCGGACTTTGGGGACTAAAATCCTGTTTTAACTTTTCATAAATAGTCAAATTTGGCGCTAAAACAAAAAAATGGCGACTATGACCTGTTAAATAAAGATAGCTGATAAAAGCCCCCATAAGTCGCGTTTTCCCAACACCCGTTGCTAAGGCAAAACAAAAAGAGGGAAAATTTCGTTCAAAATCTTGTACAGAAGGATAAAGATTTTTTATCACTTCTAACTCTGCAACCAAATCAGCATTTTTAGAAAGCTCTATATTTTCTAAGATTTTTACCAAAATATTTAAAGATTCACGTTGAGGATCACGCAACGATAAGCGAGCAGAAATCCTTTGTTCAACAGTGTTCATGAAAAACTCCGCTTTTTATATATTATTCAAATAGATCTAATTCTGCTTGCGCAATATCTTTATTTTTGCTGTTTTCTTTTACCACAATCACTGGTTCAAGATTGGCTACATTTAAACTGTAATCGTCCCTTCCCCATTCGCATTTTTCTAATATTGCACGGGGGATTTTAGTGAGTGTCAGATTTTCAAAGGATGCTGATTTTGTATCAAAGGCTGTACCACAAATCAGCAACGTGCGATGAGAGCCTACCTCTTCACTCATTATACGGAGTTGTTCATGGGTCATAGCGCTTGTTGTGACATAAATATAATCTGTTTCGGTTGAATACCCTTGCATCCAATAATGATTTTCATCAGGTGCATAGGTAAATCCCATATGTTTGCACATTGCTTCTGAAAGCATCGCAGCATTATATTCGCGACGAATAATCCATTGTCCCCATGGATCCTTTTGCAACAGAGAAGGTGCAAGGCGATAATAACGGAATCCACCGCCACCTTGCCAATTGACACTTTTGGAAATTCCCCCTTGATCAGTTCCATCAATGACTTGTTTTAAACGAGGGATAATGTGGGTGTGACAATGCTCACCAAGTTCAATCATAATCCACTTCCTTCCCATTTTATGGGCAACAGCACCGGTTGTGCCAGAATCAGCAAAAGAATCCAGTACAAGATCACCGGGATTAGTGGCAAGTTGAATAATGCGTTCCATTAAACGTTCCGGTTTAGGAGTTGTAAAGACACTATCAGAATTGAAGACTTTGGCTTCTTTTTTTGCATCTTGATTATGGCCAACTTCCTGATAAGGCCAAATGGTCATTGAAACCATGCCATTTTTTACTTCTGATAAAAAACGCTTCAAAGAAGGAACATTGCTTCCTGTGGGGCCAAACCAAATACGATTATCATTCAATAATTCAAAGAATTTTTTTTTATTCATAGCCCAACTTCTACCATTAGGAGGCATTACCTTGCGTCCAGAAGGTGTGATGATTTCATAAATATCCTTAGGTGTTACTCTTTTTACAGATAAATCTCCAGATTTCCAAGGACCGCGAGGATCATTATCAGGATTTTTATAGCGCGCATCCATATCGTTTGAACGAGGAAGCAATTGAGGGCGCCAAATCGTTTTGTCTTTGGCATAAACCATTATAAAATCATGATTATCAGAAAGCCATTTTGTATCATTTTGTGGAGCATATTTCTTTTGCCAAATAATATTGTTGATGAAATTTTGGCGACCAAAAATTTCATCCATCATCACTTTAAGATAGGCTTGTTCATCATCATCAATTGATATCCAGATACTTCCATCATCCGCCAGTAAATGATGTAACAATTCTAGCCTGTCTCTCATAAGGCTTAGCCATAGGGAATGCTCCAAACCATCTTCATAATGTTCAAAGGCATTGCCTGTATTATAAGGCGGATCGATATAGATACATTTTACCTTCCCCATATATTCTTGTTCAAGCGCTTTGAGTGCGAGCAAATTGTCACCAAAAATAAGTTTATTATCAAAAATATCTTGGGATGATATTTGATGCGAAGCGTGATAAGATTTTTCAAGATCTTCCAATAAAATACGAGGCTCTAGTTTTGGGCGTTTTTCTTTTCCAATCCAAGTGAGTTCTAGTTTTTGTTTATTATAACTCATGCGATCGTCCTTAAATTTAAACGCTTATGAAAAGTAAACAGCTTATTCATGAATGGCTAAATTAGAGTCTCTTAACAATACTTTTAGTACCATCCGACAGCAATTTGAGCTTCTTCTGACATACAATCAGGTGTCCATGGTGGATCAAAAGTCATAGTGACTTCAACATACGAAACCCCTTCAACTGCACTGACTGCATTTTCTACCCACCCCGGCATTTCACCTGCAACAGGACATCCCGGTGCTGTAAGAGTCATTTCAATTTTTACTGAACGATCATCGTCAATATCAATACGATAAATCAATCCTAGCTCATAAATATCAGCAGGAATCTCTGGATCATAAACTGTTTTGAGAGCAGCAATAATATCATTTGTCATACGATCAATTTCGTCTGCTGGAATTGCTGATATGTAAGATTTTTTATTTTCGCTTACAGTTTCAACGGATTCTGTAGAATGACGCTCTTCAATTGATTCAGCCATTAAAAAATGTCCTTGTTTCTTGCAATGCTTCTACTAATTGATCTATATCCTCTTGAGTGTTATACATGGCTAACGATGCGCGGCAAATAGATGTTAGACCAAAGCGCTGTAATAAAGGCTGTGCACAATGGGTTCCCGCGCGGATTGCAACCCCTTTTCTATCAATAAACATAGCGATATCATGGGCGTGAATCCCTTCAATTGTAAATGATATAATAGCTCCTTTATTGGGAGAATGACCATAAATACGCAATGACTCAACCATTTTAAGTTTTTCCTGCGCATAAGCTAAAAGGGACCTCTCATGGGCATGAATCGTGCTACGACCTTTCTCTTGTATATAATCAATAGCCGCAGTTAATCCAATAGCTTCAACGATAGGAGGAGTGCCTGCTTCAAAACGGTAAGGAGGAGCATTATAAAAAACCTTATCGGTTGTTACCTCCTCGATCATTTCCCCTCCCCCTTGAAAAGGACGCATTTCTTCTAACCTATCTTCTTTACCATACAAAACACCAATACCAGTGGGTCCATAAAGCTTATGACCTGTAAAGACATACCAATCACAATTGAGATCTTGCACATCAACGGTTAAATGTACTGCTCCTTGAGAACCATCAACAAGAACCGGAATAGAATTTTGATGTGCTAGTTTAATAATCTCTTTAACAGGAGGCACAGTTCCTAATATATTGGACATATGCGTTATAGCAACAAGCCGCGTTTTTTCGCTTAAAGCCTTTTGGAAATCTTCAATGTGCAGAACACCATTTTCATCGACAGGAACAAAAATAAGTTTAACACCTTTTTGTTCACGGAGAAAATGCCAAGGAATAATATTTGAATGATGTTCCATGATCGTTAGAACAATCTCATCACCTTCCTTGAGTTTTGGCATCGCCCAACCATAAGCAACAGTATTAATAGCTTCTGTTGCATTTTTCGTAAAAACAATTTCTTCAGCTTTTTGAGCATTTAGAAAAACACGAACGGTTTCACGAGAATTTTCATAGGATTGTGTTGCTATATTGGCTAAAAAATACATTCCCCTATGCACATTAGCATAACTATAGTGATAATAATTATTCATTGCATTGAGTACTGACATTGGTTTTTGGGCAGAAGCACTACTATCAAGATATGCTAATCGCTTTCCATAAACTTGATGGTGCAAAATAGGAAAATCACGCCGAATTTCTTCGACATTATAAGTAAATGTTTGTACGTTATTTTCCATTTTTTCTACCTTAAACATTTTTTTCAAGCCATTTACTAATGATATTCTCCAAAACGATTTGAATATTATCTTGCTTGATGTCATCAATGAGCTCAGAGATAAATCCTTTAATCAAAAGTGCTCGCGCCGTTTTAAATGGGATACCACGTGTCATAAGATAAAAAAGATAATCATGATTAATATTAGCAACTGTTGCACCATGACCACATGCAACATCATCAGCAAAAATCTCCAGTTCAGGCTTTGCATTAAATTCTGCATCATCTGAAAGAATAAGGCTATTACAAGCCATGCGTGCATCTGTTTTTTGCGCTTTTTGAGAAACACGTATTATTCCTTGGAAAACACCAACAGCCTTATCTGTAACCACATTGCGTATAATTTCGGTTGATGTTGATTTTTCTTCCACGTGACGAACAGTCATTGTAAGATCACTATGTGTTTGTCCTGATAATAAATTTATGACGCGTAATTGAAAATCAGATTCTTCTCCCTGTAATTCAATATCGATTTCTTGGCGATTTAATTGACTCCCTATATTAATGACATAAAGTGATAACTTCGCTCTTTGATCAAGAACAGCACAAAATCGACCAAATTGTGTAGAATTAAAATCACGATTGCGAATGAGAATCCACGTAACATCACTATCAGCAGCAACATTTAATGAAAATATTGAACTGACAAAGGTATCTTTATCATTGCCAACCTGATGTTCAATAAACATAACTTGACTATTTTTATCAACTTTTATATCCGAAAAAATATGAGATTGTCCCCCCATTTGTATATTTTGTAATTCAATGGGGATATTTAACTTTGTATTTTCAGGGATGTGAAAAAGCCAACCATCTGTAACAAAAGCTGTATTTAACTGTCCAATAAAATCTTCATCAGAAATGTTTTGATTTATCTGTACAGAATTATCTTCTAATGCGTCTGAAAGGCGTTTTACTGCAATGTTGTCTACCTTTGACTCTATCGATGTTTTTCCATTGTTTATGGAGAAAACAGCACTTTCTGAAAGCAATGCATCAACCAATTGATTGTCTTGAACTTTTGAAAAATTGCTAATAGACTTCAGTAAGGTACGCAGATTGGTATAATGCCAACTTTCGATTTTACGGGAAGGAAGCCGTGTCGTTTGAAACTGCTCAATAGTTTTCTTGCGGATTTCCTGTACAGCTTTATCACCAGGTAAGTGGTTTACATACTGATTAAAATTACTGAGTATATTTTCTTCAACCGCTAACAAGTTTTGCTGTGCATTCATATTTAATAACCTCAAACCGCTTCCCTAATAAGATCAGCATACCCATTTTCCTCTAAATAAAGCGCTAAGGATTTATCACCGCTTTTGATAATTTGTCCTTTATAAAGAACATGTACCGTATCAGGAATAATATAATTAAGCAGCCGTTGATAATGGGTAATCACCAAAAATGAACGTTTTGAATCCCGAAGTTTATTAACACCATCTGCAACAATTTTTAGTGCATCAATATCTAAGCCAGAATCCGTTTCATCTAAAATGCAAAGTGTAGGTTCAAGAAGTGCCATTTGTAAAATTTCAGCGCGTTTTTTTTCTCCACCTGAAAAACCTACATTTAATGGACGCTTTAGCATATCCATATCTATTTCAAGTTTGGCTGAAACTTCTTTAACACATTTTATAAATTCAGGAATTTTAAGTTCTTCGTCACCTCGCGCTTTGCGTTGAGAATTCATCGCAACTTTTAAAAATTCCATTGTTGCTACCCCTGGTATTTCCATTGGATATTGAAATGCAAGAAAAACACCATATGCAGCACGTTCTGCTGGATCCATTTCTAAAAGTGATTGTCCATTATAGAGAATATCTCCTTCTGTTATTTCATAATCATCACGACCAGCAAGCAAATAAGATAAAGTTGATTTTCCGGCTCCATTTTGTCCCATGATAGCGGCAACTTCTCCATCTTGAACTGTCAAGTTTAAACCACGAATAATTTCTGTATCGGTTTCAGCAATACGGGCGTGCAAATTTTTGATCTCTAACATAATTTAATCCTGTTTTGGCTGTTTTTCAGATATCAATGCGTATTATTTTACCTTAGCATCCATCTACTTTTGTAATTACCATAGAGGTCATTTTTAGCATTATGTGCTACCGTTACAGCCTTTTTACATAAAGTCTTCTATTTATCTAATTAAATAAAATTATCCAACACTACCTTCAAGGCTAATACTAATAAGCTTTTGTGCTTCGACAGCAAATTCCATGGGAAGTTTTTGAATGACCTCTTTTACAAAACCATTTACAATTAATGCGATAGCTTCTTCTTCGGGAATTCCTCTTTGCATAACATAAAAAAGTTGGTCATCAGAAATTTTTGATGTTGTGGCTTCATGTTCAAACTGAGCTGTTGCATTTTTTGCTTCAATATAAGGAACTGTATGCGCACCACAATCATTCCCGATTAACAAACTATCACATTGCGTAAAGTTACGCGCATTTTGTGCTTTTCGATGCGCTGTGACTTGTCCTCGATACGTGTTATTTGAAAAACCTGCAGAAATACCTTTGGAAATAATGCGACTGGAAGTATTTTTTCCCAAATGAATCATTTTTGTACCGGAATCAATTTGTTGATAACCGTTTGCAACGGCAATAGAATAAAATTCTCCACGCGCATTATTACCACGGAGTAAGCAGGATGGATATTTCCAAGTAATCGCAGAACCAGTCTCAACTTGTGTCCATGAAATTTTAGAGCTATCACCTCGACAATCTCCACGCTTCGTCACAAAATTATAAATACCGCCCTTTCCATCTTTATCGCCAGGATACCAGTTTTGTACTGTAGAATATTTAATCTCTGCATTTTCAAGGGCAATAAGCTCAACAACAGCAGCATGAAGTTGGTTTTCATCACGTTGGGGTGCTGTACACCCTTCAAGATAAGAAACATAGGAATCTTCAGCGGCGATAATCAATGTTCGTTCAAATTGGCCAGTGTTGCGTTCATTAATCCTAAAATAAGTTGAAAGCTCCATAGGACAACGAACCCCTTTAGGAATATAAACAAATGAACCATCTGTAAAGACAGCTGCATTTAAGGCCGCATAATAATTATCACTTATAGGTACAACTGTTCCTAAATATTCTTTAATAAGCTCAGAATGTTCAATAATCGCCTCTGAAATAGAACAAAAAATCACACCAGCACGTGCCAGCTCTTTTTTGAATGTTGTTACAACAGAAACAGAATCAAAGACTGCATCAACAGCCACCTGCCCCGATACAGACATACTGTCATCAAAAGTGGAGGGATCAGACTGTTTTCTTACTCCTGCCAAAATCTCTTGTTCTTTAAGGGGAATGCCAAGTTTTTCGTACGTTGCTAATAACTCAGGATCCACTTCATCCAAAGATTTTGGTCCTGTATGATTTTTTGGAGCAGCATAATAATAAAGCTCCTGAAAATCAATTTTAGGATATTCAAGACGCGCCCAATGAGGCTCTTGCATTGTCAGCCAACGGCGGTAAGCTTTTAAGCGCCATGTTAGCATCCATTCAGGCTCATTTTTTTTAGCGGAAATAAATTTGATAATATCCTCATTTAAGCCTTTTGGAGCTTTATCGGTTTCAATATTGGTTTCAAAACCATATTTATATTGGTCAACATCTATTTCACGTACTTGGCGTATCGTTTCTTGTACTGCCGGCATAAATTTTCTCCATTTTTTGGCGTCAAAAACCGGTAACTAAAGTCTTGTTTTTTACAAGATTAAAGTAAGCAAGTTATCTCCTAGGCTATAGGTAAAGCGCAAAAATTTCAATCAAACTTATTTTATTTTTAAAATAATTCTAATTTTTATAACTTTCTGATGATAAATCTTCCCCTTTTTTCCTGCTTATAATTTGAGAAAAAAACGACAGAAAATCATCAATATCTTCAGAAGTTGTGCCACGCCCTAGCGAAATGCGAATGGCACCATTTGGAACATGATACCCCATTGCCTCCAACACTTTGCTTTGTTTTACTTTTCCCGAAGAACAGGCAGAGCCGGATGATAAAGAAAACCCTTCTAAATCAAAAGCAATTTGCATCGTTTCAGCTTTTATATTTTTCACGGTAAAGTAAGTTGTATTTGGCAAACGTTGAACTCTTTTGCCAAAAATCTCAACATTTTTACTTATTTTTTGTAGTCCAGCTTCTAATTTATTGCGTAAATATATTAACTGTTTTATTTCCTCCTGTGTGAAGCAATCAGTCATTGCTGCCCCAAAAGCAGCAATAAGGGGCAATGCTTCTGTTCCTCCACGGAGACCTTTTTCTTGTCCTCCTCCAATAATAAGAGGGTGTGGCATGAGAAGATTACCACATGAAACAAAAGCACCAATTCCTTTAGGACCGCCAATTTTATGGGCAGACAGTATAAAAAAGTCTCCTCCTAACTGATGAATATCCACAAAATTTTTATCTACATATTGTGTCAAATCAACTATAAGAGTGCCTCCTAAATCCCGAACAATAGCGGCGATTTCTGTTAACGGTTGAATAACACCCGTTTCACTATTTGCAGCTTGAATAGCAACAAGAGGTAAACCTTTTGTTTTATCGTGAACCGTTAAGAGTGATGTTAATTTATCTTGTTGTATGAGCCCATCTTGATCAACATCAATGACGCTTATCAATTCTTTAGAAAAACGTCCTCCCTCTGCAACAGAGGGATGTTCAGTCGCTCCAAGGTAAAGATGAGAAAATTTAACTTTTGCTTTCCCCATATTGTAAAAAGGTGTTAACAAAGTCATTGCGGCTTCACTCGCACCAGAGGTAAATACCACGTGATCTGGATCTGTTTTAAGATTTTCAGCGATTTGCCGACGGGACTTTTGCAACAAAGTTTTAGCGGCACGCCCTTCCTTATGAACCGATGATGGATTACCAAATATCTCTAAAGATTCCAGTAACGCTATCCGTGCCACTTTTTTGAGCGGTGTTGTTGCGTTATGATCAAAATATCGGCGTTTTATAACCATTTTACATCGCTATCATTAATCTTATGAATTGATTGAAAAAATAGCGCATTTTTCTTGAAAAGTGCACTAAAAAAAGAATATCTAATAATTATTTAAGAGATTCTATGGTAAAAGTCGACCAGGGTCAAAGAGAGCCTTTTATTGCATTAAGGAGCATTTTATGCCAGAAATTATTTTTAACGGTCCCGCGGGTCGGCTCGAAGGGCGTTATCAACCTTCACAACAAAAAAATGCACCCATTGCGATCATTTTGCATCCTCATCCCCAATTTGGTGGAACTATGAATCATAAAATTGTCTATGACCTCTTTTATATGTTCCAACAACGTGGCTTTACAACTTTACGTTTTAACTTTCGTGGTATTGGTCGTAGTCAGGGTGAATTTGATTATGGAATAGGAGAACTTTCAGATGCTGCTGCTGCTCTCGATTGGGTGCAGACACAACATCCAGACTCTAAAAATTGTTGGGTAGCAGGATACTCATTTGGAGCATGGATTGGTATGCAGCTTTTAATGCGCCGACCGGAAATTGAGGGATTTATCTCAGTTGCCCCTCAGCCTAATGTTTATGACTTTTCATTTCTTGCACCTTGTCCCTCTTCTGGACTTATCATTCATGGCGGTATCGATAAAGTTGCCCCTCCAAAAGATGTTCAAATACTTGTCGATAAATTAAAAACACAAAAAGGTATCATCATTACACAAGAAATATTGGAAGAGGCTAATCACTTTTTCAGTGGATGTCATGAAAAACTTATTGAACGATGTGCCCACTATTTGGATAACCATATCTCCAATGAACTTCTCGCTCCTCCTCCTGAAATACTTTCACTAACTTAGGAAAATACGATAGATTTATAAAAAATTAGCAAAAATCGTCTCTGATCATAACAAAGTAATTTTTTTAGTCTGCATTTAAAATTTTTCTAAATTTTATTTCAGGATAGAAATGAGAATAACAGAACACCTTTTTTCTATTACTAAGAAGTTTCTTTTTTAGCGTAAAAAGGAAATAATACCTGTATTATTATCTTTATACTACCAATATGTCTCTTTCTCTTGTGAGGTGTGCGTCAGTTATGATAGATAACGCATTAATAATTCGTTATATAATCGCCTATTATATACAATAAATGCACTCTTAAATTAGGAAATTAAATCTGTGTTTGCCTTTAAATCTGATTTTTTACACATTATGAGCGAACGTGGTTTTATCCACCAAATTTCAGATGAAAAAGGCTTAGATGATCTTTTTTCAAAAGAAACTGTAAGCGCTTATACTGGATTTGACCCAACAGCATCGAGTTTACATGCTGGAAGTCTTCTTCAGATTATGATGCTTTATTGGTTACAAAAAACGGGTCATCGCCCCATTGCTTTAATGGGTGGAGGAACCGGATTGATTGGTGATCCTTCTTTCAAAGACGAAGCGCGACGCCTTCTGACACAAGATGATATTGCTGCAAATATTGATGGTATTAAAAAGGTATTTGCTAACTATTTGACATTCGGTGACCGAGAAACCGATGCTTGTATTGTGAATAATGCTGAATGGTTATGCAATTTAAACTACTTAGAATTTTTGCGTGATGTAGGAAAGCATTTTTCTGTCAACCGTATGTTGTCATTTGATTCTGTCAGACTCAGACTTGAGCGTGAGCACTCTTTGTCATTCTTAGAGTTTAATTATATGATTCTGCAAGCTTATGACTTTGTTGAACTTTATAAACGTTATGGGTTGCGTATGCAAATGGGGGGCTCTGATCAGTGGGGCAACATTATTAACGGAATCGAATTAGGACATCGTTTAGGAACACCGCAATTATATGCGTTAACATCACCATTGCTGACAACCTCTTCCGGTGCCAAAATGGGTAAATCATTGAATGGGGCTGTATGGCTAAATGCGGATAAACTCTCACCTTATCAATTTTGGCAATACTGGCGCAATACAGAAGATGCTGATGTAACACGATTTCTAAAGCTCTATACTCCATTGCCGATGGATGAGATTCTTAAACTTTCTCTATTACAAGGAACTGAAATTAACGAAGCAAAAAAAATTCTTGCAACAGAAATTACAGCAATGTTGCATGGACGTGTTCTTGCTGATGCAGCAGCAGAAACGGCTCGCAAGACGTTTGAAGAAAAAACTCTGGGAGAAAATCTTCCAACTGTTGAAATTAATGCCTCAGAATTAAAAAAAGGTGTTGGATTGCTCACTCTTTTAGTAGAAGCAGGACTCGCTAGATCTAATAGTGAGGCACGCCGACACGTTCAAGGTGGAGGTGTCCGTGTAAATGATCAAATTATTGAGGATGAAACACATCTTATTATTGAAGGGGATGTCAGTGCAGAAGGAACCATTAAACTTTCTTTTGGTAAGAAAAAACATGTTGTGATGAAACCAGTATAATCTTTTGCTGTTTTGTTTATGTTGTTCACGTCGAGCTTGTTCTTTCAATTCAATCGTTGTGATAGGGCGAATTTTGTTAGGGAAATAAAAGTCTCTTCAAAACGATAAAATTCTAGAGAGTTGAATAGTTCTTTTCTTCTGTGTACTCTGATATCTTATACCTGTTACACAAAAAAGAAAGATGAAAACAATGACAAGACCAATGAAAGGTGCTCTTGCTCCTGATTTTACTTTGCCGCGCGATGGAGGAGAGACAGTGTGTCTTTCTGACTTTAAAGGAAAGCCTGTTGTTTTATATTTTTATCCCAAAGATGACACCAGTGGTTGCACAAGTGAAGCACTTGATTTCACAAAATTAAAGATGAAATTTGATGAAATCGGTGTTTCTGTTATTGGAATCTCTCCAGATAATGTAAAAAAACATGATAAATTTAAAATAAAACATGAACTTGATGTCATCTTGGTTTCTGATGAAGAAAAAACGACCCTCGAAGCTTATGGTGTTTGGGTTGAGAAAAGCATGTATGGACGCAAATATATGGGAGTTGAACGGAGCACTTTTTTAATTGATGCAAATGGAATAATAGCAGAAGAATGGCGCAAAGTAAGCGTATCTGGGCATGCTGAAAATGTTTTAGCTACTGCAACACTTTTATATCATAATGGTAACTTGTAAATTGAGTGTTTGATTTATCTTCAAAAGCAAAAGTTATTCTCCCTAATTGATTTTAGTTTTTCAACGGATTCAATTTTTACAATATATTGATTTATAAGGATAATGAATTGTTTTACATTTATATTAGTCCCTCGAATATCCCAAATTTTTCTTATTTTAGATTCTTCCTATCACTTGCAATATCATAAGCAGAATTGGTGTGTGAGAAAAAAATGAAGAAAGAAACAAAAAAAATCCCTCTTTAAACCTTTAAAGTATCAAGGACTATCGTAACATCACAACATCAGTAAAACGAACAGCTTAAGAAAAAATCTACATGGCTTGAAGGAAGGATATATAATTAACGAATATCCTCAATTTTTTTGTCTTGTCTATGAATGCGCCGTGCGAGTGCTGCCTCTATAAATGCATCTAAATTACCATTAAGTACGGATTGTGGATCCGTATTTTCAATTCCTGTACGCAAATCTTTGACAAGCTGGTAGGGTTGAAGAACATAAGATCTAATTTGATGTCCCCATCCGATTTCTGTTTTAGAAGATTCAGCAGCATTGGTTTCTTCTTCTCTTTTTTTAAGCTCTTCTTCATAAAGCCGTGCACGCAACATCGACCAAGCCGTAGCGCGATTTTTATGTTGAGAACGCTCTGTTTGACATTGAACAACAATACCCGTTTTTATATGTGTGATGCGAACAGCAGAATCTGTCGTGTTAACATGTTGTCCTCCTGCTCCAGATGCACGATACGTATCAATACGCACATCTGCCTCTGAAACATCAACTTCAATATTGTCATCAATAACTGGATAAACCCAAATGCTCGCAAAAGAAGTATGGCGCTTTGCATTCGAATCAAATGGAGAAATCCGCACTAAGCGATGAACGCCTGATTCTGTTTTTAACATTCCATAAGCATTATGCCCTTTTACAAGAATAGTCGCTGACTTTATTCCTGCTTCTTCTCCATCATGAATTTCTAAAATTTCAACCTTCATTTCATGCTGTTCAGCCCATCGCATATACATACGTAAGAGCATAGAAGCCCAATCTTGGCTTTCTGTTCCCCCTGCTCCAGCATGAACTTCTAAATAGGTATCATTCGGATCTGCCTCTCCTGAAAGAAGTACGTCAATTTGCCTTTTATCTATCTCATTTTTAAGATTACGTATTGATCTTTCTGCATCAGCGATAATTTCAATATCACTTTCTTCTTCGCCCATCGCAATAAGCTCAATGCATTCTTCAAGTGTTTTTGTAAATGATAAAAGACCGTTGATTGAATCATCAAGACGTTGACGCTCACGCATCATATCCTGTGCTCGTTGTGCATCATCCCATAATGATGGATCTTCCGCTTTTTGATTAAGATATTCAAGACGCTTTAGTGATTGATCCCAGTCAAAGATGCCCCCTTAGCAATTGTATTGCTTTCTGGATTTCATCAACTAATGTTTCTATTTCTGCTCGCATAATTTAACACCGTATTTTTAAAAACTCTTTTTGGTTGTGTCTCTTAGCATTTTATACAAATTTAATAGCTGCTATCAGAAAATGGTACAGTTCTATCACTCTATTTATAGAACCGACATTGTAAAAAAGAGATAAAAAACATGACTCATGGCAAAAGGAGATTTTGTCGATTAATACAGCCCACCTGTCCCACTTTCAAGTGCTTTGTTGACTTGTGGAGAAGTCGTTACTGCAGGAACACCTTCTTGAAAAGAATTTGTACTCCCAATAACTTGATATATATCAGCAGGCCCAGTCCCTGGTTTAAATGCTTCTATAATGACATCTTGATCTCCTCTTTCGGCAAGCATTCCTGTTTTTCGATTAATTGGCATTAAAATCATACCCTTTGGCATCTTAAAGGGAACATCTGGCTTTCCTTTAAGAGCATCTGCCATAAAATCACCAAAAATAGGTGCAGCTAATGAACTTCCTGTTCCATTATATCCTAACGGAGCTGGTTGATCATAACCGACAAAAATACCAACGACAATGTCAGGAGTAAATCCCATAAACCAGACATCCTTAGAGTCATTGGTTGTTCCTGTTTTAGCGGCAATATGTCGATTAAGATAACGTAAACGTGCCGCAGTACCACGCTGAACAACCCCTTCCATCATCGATGTAATTTGATAAGCCGTCATAGGGTCAAGAACTTGATCTCGCTCATCAATCAATGTGGGTTCACTTTGATTATTCCATGAATTCGTATTACAATTTTCGCAAATACGATCATCATGACGATAAATTGTCTTCCCATAACGATCTTGAATTCTGTCTATCAGAGAAGGTTTAATAGAGCGTCCGCCATTGGCAATAACGGAATAAGCTGTAACCATTCGTAATACTGTTGTTTCACCAGCCCCTAAAGCCATGGGAAGATAAGGCTGCAATTTATCTACGATCCCAAAGCGTTCTGCATATTCAGCGACAAGAGGCATTCCCATATCATTGGCAAGCCGTATTGTCATAAGATTACGAGAACGCTCAATACCATAACGCAACGTTGAAGGTCCTGCAAAGGTACCCCCATAATTTTTGGGTTGCCAAACTTCACCATTATATTGACGAACTTCAATGGGGCCATCTAAAACAACGGATGCTGGTGTATATCCGTTATCAAGAGCTGCTGCATAAACAAAAGGCTTAAAAGCAGACCCCGGTTGGCGATAAGCTTGGGTTGCACGATTGAATTCAGATGCTGCAAAAGAAAATCCTCCCACCATAGCAAGAACGCGCCCTGTATGAGGTTCCATAGCAACAATTGCACCTTCAACCTTTGGAATTTGTTGTAAACGATAAGTGTTGTTTGTATTAGATAGTTTTTCAACAAAAATGACATCCCCAACTTGCAGAACATGAGATAAGCTCTGAACAGTTTTTCGATAACCATTTTCTTTTACAACATGGAGTGCCCATTTTGAATCAGCTTCAGATAAAACAGCAATTTCCCGTTTTTTTGATAATATACCTGAAGCTTCGCGCTGTGGCTGTAAACCAATCTCTACTTTATTGAGATTAGTAGAAAGAACAACAGCTAAACGCCATTCAGGAACATCACTTAGCCCTGTGATATCTGCAAGTTCTGTCCCCCAATCACCTTTCTCATCAATATGCGCATAAGCTCCACGCCATCCTTGCGCATGATCAAATCTAATTAATCCATCGTGCAAAGCACGTCGCGCAATAAGTTGTAAATGCGGATCAAGCGTTGTACGAATGGAAAGCCCACCTTCATAAAGTGTTTTAGCCCCATAGCGATGTATTAAACGACGCCGTACTTCTTCAGTAAAATAATCAGCCGCAAAAACATAGCTATCACTCCCACGTATTGTCGCTCCTAAAGGTTTAGCTTTCGCTTTTTCACCTTGTTCACGCGTTACATATCCATTTGCAATCATCCGGTCTATAACCCAATTACGCCGATCAATAGCACGTTGTGTATTCTTAAATGGATCATAATTTGCTGGTCCTTTTGGAAGAGCAGCCAAATAAGCACATTGTTCTAGCGTCAGGTCATTGACGGATTTATTGAAATAGGTCAATGAAGCAGCAGCTATGCCATAAGTGCCACGACCCAGATAAATTTCATTGAGATAAAGTTCGAGAATATGATCTTTTGAATAAGTTTTCTCAATACGCATTGCTAAAATAGCTTCCTTAAATTTACGTTCTAACGTTGTTTCTGAACTTAAAAGGAAGTTTTTAGCGACTTGTTGCGTTATAGTTGATGCACCCTCTGGACGTCTTCCAGAACCAATATTACGAATATTATTGATCAAAGCTCGAGAAAGTCCTTCAGGATCTAAACCAAAATGATGATAAAAGTTTTTGTCTTCAGCCGAAATGAAAGCATTTATAACAAGCTTTGGTATTGATTGAATCGGTAAATAGAGGCGATGTTTTGTTGCAAACTCTGCCATAAGACGGCCATCAGAAGCATGGACACGGGTCATTACCGGCGGCTCATAAAGTGAAAGAACTTCATAATCAGGGAGTGCATTTGCTTGACCACTGGTCATAACACCCCACGTTATTGCACCATAAAGTCCAATAGCAATAAAAAAACGAAGAAGATATCTTAAAAAAATCATCATAAAAACGGCTATCGCTTTCTTAAGAATTAATTAAAGAAAAAATACATTACTTCAAACACACCAAGTGGATATCACCACAAGATTGAGATCAAGAGAAATTGTTTTCTATCTTTTATTTATACTAGGGTACACTAGAAGCCCATATTGATACTCTATTTTCTCATAAATTTAAAGAGGCTGTATCATTTTCTGCCTATAATCAGCAAATTGACGAATAGAATGAGCAATAGAGGCTGCCATTTGTTTTCTCCAATGAGGATCATTTAATAACTTTTCATCCTCTTTATTGGATAAATAACCTATCTCTATCAAGACTGAGGGTATATCTGAAGCTCTTAAAACTTGAAAATTAGCATACCGATGTGGGTTATTAATCAAGTTAATATGATTCTTTGATAAACTTGAAATAACACTATTTGCAAAATTAACCGAAAATGTATGTGTTTCACGTCGTGTAAGATCCATCAAAATATCTGTAACTTCGAGCGTTTCATCTGCAGGCAAACCATCAAGCAAATCAACTTTATTTTCATTTTCAGCTAAAGATTTTGCAATGGCATCAGAGGCTTTATCTGATATGGTATACACTGTGGCACCGCGAAGAGAATGTAGATCAATCGTATCTGCGTGAATAGATATAAAAAGATCAGCATCAAACTCTTGCGCTTTTTTAACTCTTTCACTTAGTCTTAAAAAAATATTGGAATCTCGTGTTAAAGCAACGGTAATATGAGAATCCTTTTGTAATTCGTCTCGCAATGCACGCGCAAAGTCTAAAGTCACATCTTTTTCTAAAATTCCAGTAACACCCCGTGCACCGCCATCAATACCACCATGACCAGGATCAAGAACAACACGGAAATTATATGCTGGCATTAACTGTGTTTTTGTATCAAAATTGCTTCTTTGCTGTTTTTTTAATATCTCATCAAATTTTTCTTGTGTACTTTTACGAATATCAATCAGCAACTGCCATAAACCATTATTTAATTTTTTTACGACATTTTTTTCAACCACAAAAGCCGTTTTACTTGTCAAAATAATGCGTGAAGTCTGTATGTCAGAGAAAGCATAACGCACATCTGAAAGCATAACGGATAATGTATTCCGTTTCTTTAAAGGCGTATTTTGCATCGAAAAGTCAATTGTAGGTAAATTGATAACCAAACGTGCGGGCCTGTCAAAAATCTGTAAACGAACATTTGGTTTTGAATTAAAAACCGCAATAATACGCGTATGAATACTATCACCAATGGTTCGAAAATTAATAAGTCTCAGAGGATCTGCGGCTTGAACACTAGTTTGGAGTAGCAAAAAAGATAATAAAAAGTATGTGACGAGCACAATAACATCCCCATAAGCTGTTTTCAGCTTTTTGGTAAAAAAAACTCTTATCATAAGCAAAATACTCTACATTACCTTTGTAATAATTTATCTTGGTTACATAAAACGATACACCAATTTATTATCTATTTTTCAATAAAAGCTAAATAAACACCTCAAAACGAAATTAAGGTCATAAAGATATTATAATTATACATGATTTACATTGTTACTTGCCAAACGCATGATATCAACATAAAAGAATATTTATGCTTCCTAGCTGATAATAGTCATCTAAATTATCTGTAACTCATATTAAGTTGTCTTTAGAAGTTTTTTGTCTATTATGCGTTGAGACTTTTTTATGGATGAAAAATTTCTATGTTGTAACATTAGGATTGCATTACTTAAGATTCGTTGGTTCGGATATCCGAACTGTTTTAAAGATTATTTTACCGGAGACTTTTAAGAAAATATGAGTCATAAAAAACAGATGGAAATAATGATGAGAAATGGTGTAAATGCAGTCATGCCTTTGCACGTGGTGTTCCGTCCTGTTTTTCTGGTACCTCCCTTTTATGGCAGACAGCCTTTTATGTTTACGAATAATTATAGCATTCGTTTGAATAAAATTGTGCATGTCGCCTTCAGGATATTAACTTATGTCAAACAAAATGCTTATAGATGCCTCCCATCCGGAGGAAACACGTGTTGTTGTTGTTCACGGCAACAAAATTGAAGAACTTGATTTTGAATCAGAACATAGAAAACAGCTCAAGGGGAATATTTATCTCGCACGTATTACGCGTGTAGAACCGTCTCTCCAAGCGGCTTTTGTTGAATATGGTGGAAACCGACATGGTTTTTTAACATTTTCTGAAATTCATCCTGATTATTATCAAATTCCTATTGCTGATCGCCTTGCTCTTCTTGAAGAAGAAGAAAAAGAAGCTGTAGGAGAAAATTCTGTAGATACCTTTACGGAAGAAGCAACTAAAAATAAAAAACGCTCCAGAAGAACAAAAAAAAGTGAAAAAAACAATGTTATAGCAGCCTATATTGAAAATGATATCACATCTGAAGCGATAATAATTGATAATACAGAAGAAGCATTAAATGCCAATATCTCTTATGATGAGATTGAAATGGTCGGTGCTGAGGACATCCGTGAAGAGCTCCCGATTTATCAAAGAAAACAAGGGCGCCAGTATAAAATTCAAGAAGTCATTAAACGACGTCAAATTTTGTTGGTACAAGTTATCAAAGAAGAGCGTGGTAATAAAGGTGCTGCCCTTACAACATATCTATCTCTAGCTGGTCGTTACTCTGTTCTAATGCCCAACACAGCACGTGGTGGTGGTATTTCACGAAAAATTACGAACGTACAAGACCGTAAGCGTCTTAAAGAAATCGTAAAAGAATTAGCCGTTCCAAAAGGTATGGGCGTTATCTTACGAACCGCTGGTGCCAATAGAACAAAAGCTGAAATTAAACGTGATTATGAATATCTTATGCGGTTATGGGATACTATTCGCACTTTGACACTCGAGTCAACGGCACCATGCCTTGTCCATGAAGAAAGCAATCTCATCAAGCGTTCTATACGAGATCTTTATAATAAGAACATTAGTGAAATTCTTGTCTCTGGAGACCAAGGATATCGTGAAGCGAAAGACTTTATGCGTATGCTCATGCCAAGTCATGCAAAAGTTGTGCAACCTTACCGTGATCCTACGCCCATTTTTGCAAGAAATAATATTGAAATTCAACTTGATAAAATGTTGCAACCACAGGTTTCTTTAAAATCTGGTGGTTATCTTGTTATTAATCAAACAGAAGCACTTGTTGCTATTGACGTAAATTCTGGCCGCTCTACGAAAGAATTCTCTGTCGAAAAGACAGCCTTACAAACTAACCTTGAAGCTGCTGAAGAAGTAGCGCGTCAATTACGCTTGCGTGACCTTGCTGGTTTAATTGTGATTGATTTTATTGATATGCTTGAAGAACGCAATGTGAAGCTGGTCGAAAAAAAATTAAAAGATTGTTTAAAAAACGATCGTGCTCGTATTCAAGTAGGTCATATTTCACACTTCGGCCTTTTAGAAATGAGTCGTCAACGTATTCGCATATCGGTTTTAGAAAGTACGACACAGCCCTGCCCACATTGCGCAGGAACAGGAAATATACGTTCTGAATCATCAATTGCGTTACATGTCATGCGCTCAATTGAAGAATATCTTCTTCATAATTCGCAACATAATATTATCGTGCGCACCCCCGTAGCAACAGCGCTTTATGTATTAAATCATAAACGCAATATTCTTGTTAATTTAGAAGCTCGCTTTAAACTTAATATTAGTATTGAAGCAGATGATAGTATTGGAACGCAACATCTTGTTATTTCTAAAGGCTCAATAGCAGAGAGCATTTCTCGATCTTCATTGGAAGATGCCAATGAGCAAGAAATTGAAGATTCTGTTTTCATAAAGAGTGAATCTATTGAAAATCCTTCTCCCATTGAAACAAACCAAAAGCGTAGGCGCAAAAATCGTCACGGTGAAATTACTGATCATTCTCTCTCCAACGTTCATAAAAAAGAAGATACTTTGAATGATGATTCTTATCGTCGAGGACGTCGTCGAGGACGTCGTGGTGGTCGACGCAATCAAGATAATAGTTTTCATCAGATTCGCGTTCCTTACGCAGAACCAGTGGGAGATTTTGCTAAGCAAGCTTTGGCAGAAATTAAAGCAGCGCATCGCAAACGTCGTATTTCGCCTACTAAATCTTTTGAACTTGAAGAAACAACAAATAATACACAAGCTCTAGATATACAACAACAGGGTGAATCTGAAAAAATTGATACAAGTATTAAACCTAAAAAACGTAAAACACGTTCTTCAAAAGTAGTAGAAAATCAGCTTTCTTTAGAGAATGATCAAAATATTGCAGAACAAAAATCTCTTGAAGAAAAACCTACAACCAGTCCGGTGCGTAAAACTAAAACAAAAAAAGCAGACAAAGTTATTCATGAGGTAGAAAATAAAGCTCTTGAAAAGAGTAAAAAATCAACACGTGAAACACGTAAAAAATCATCTTCTAAAGAGACAACGCAAATACAAAAAATATTAGAGCAAGAAACTGTAATCGAGATGGAGAAAGTTATCGAAACCTCTCCTTCCCAAATTGAAGAAACAATTAATCAACCCGTTGTTATTTCATCAACGCCTAATGATTCTTCCAAAACTGAACGTATTGGTTGGTGGAAACGCAGAATTCTTTCGAAAAATTAAGG
This sequence comes from Bartonella sp. CM86QHHN, assembly GCF_042194695.1. NCBI lineage: Bacteria > Pseudomonadati > Pseudomonadota > Alphaproteobacteria > Hyphomicrobiales > Bartonellaceae > Bartonella > Bartonella sp. CM86QHHN. The sequence goes on along the minus strand of NZ_JBHIND010000074.1, from coordinate 30,826 downwards.
ATTTAAAAAAAACGCCACAGTTTTCTGTGGCGGTTCAAATAAACAATTATAGAAAACGTTTTGACCAACTTTTATGGTGTGGTTTTATTACTTTTGTTTCGCTTTTTCTTGCTCAGCCCGCATACGCTCTTCAATTTCTTTTTGCTTTGATTGAATAGCTTGCTGCAGCTTTATTTGTTCTTGTTGGAAATCTTTTTCCTCCATACCAGGACCGGTGTAGGCTGCTGTAAACCCATTAAGAGAAAATTCAATAGGATTAGCTGAACCACGGAAATTAACTGTGGTTACAACCATTTTTGTACCACTTTTCATAGCTGCTATAAGCTTATCATCTAAGACATCATTAGCAATACAACTTGGTCCATTACAAATAATATAAGGAATTTTTTTAGAGAACTCGTCACCAATTTTAATGTGAACACCTTCTGGCAAAAAACGACCTGTAGGCACTTGAATACCTATACGTTTCTCATTTTGCTTCCCTTTTATTTCAACAAGATTAAAAGCCGTTAAAGGTTGTCCCGTATTCGATAATACAGTATTCATTGTATTACAAATATCAACATCATGCTGCTTACTGCAAACTTTGTACCAACCTTGTGATAAAGTTTGCGCATTTGCAGAAATACCAGCTATAAGAAAAAGGGTAGCGGCTCCAACTAATACTGAAACAGCAGAATAAACATTTTTATGCGACATGATTAAGTTAATCCTTTCAACGCGCTCTTAAGTAACTTCAAAAAAATATTAAATATAATTCCAACTTAATTTATTAAATTATAATGAAATAACAATTAATTTTACTATTTTTACTTCAATATAAAAAAAAAGTCAAATTTAGAGAAAAAATACGACGAGCCATTCTAATTTTTATACACTCATATCATTTCCCCTCTTCATCACATTGGTATTTGATGCAATCTATCCATAAAACACCTCTGTGCATTTAAACTAAGATTACACAAACGAATCAATATTGCAATATTAATTAAAATAAACTCTGATACTACTCTAAAAAACTTACTAATTAAAATTTTTACATTTATTACTCTTCATGTTAAGCTTATAGAACCTTAGCAACAGGTGTTGCAATGCATGAAGCTCCAAAATATCAGATAAATTTTACTGTTTTCCTTATGTGCCTCGTGTGATACACAAAAACAAAATCATCTACGATATTATTGAAACATTTAATGAATTAAAACCACTGATTGTCTAAAATTTCTGCATAATTGTAAGAGAGCTTTTTGCTAATGAACAATTTTCTGCCCTTGTTTACAAAATAATGGTGATACGCTTTTGTAATAAAAATTTTATATTCCATAGCGTTTAACTAAACAGTTTAGTTTAAAAATACGCTACTAAAGAAGTGCTTTTTTCTTAATTAAACAACACATTTTCTTAGAGAGAAAATGTATAACTGCTGAAAATGTTTTATTTATAAAAAACTTTCTTAAAATATAATAACATATTAATTTATAATAATAATTTATCTTTTTTCTATTTCTATATTGTATGAAAGATCCTAATAGCGCAAACCTCTCTTATGTTGAATCAATAAAATTTATCCACTTGTACATCACAAGCAGAGTTAGTTTTATAGATAAAACTACTGAACAAAGGAATTCTCCCCTATGAATCATCTCACGTGCCTAAAGCCATAATAAATTTATGCTCATATATTATACATCTATTATTTCACCTCTGTACAAATATCATCTCTCAGCTTTATAACGTGAATAAAAAATGTAGCTTTTATCAATTTATTTTAAGTTATTTCTCAAATAAAAGAAGCTTCTAAAATGATAAATTCTTTTCAGTTTTCACAACATCAAAGATATAAATCGTTAATGATTTAAGTTTTAAGAAAAAATGAATTAAAAATATCATTTTGTTTTCCTATATAACACAACTTAGAACTATAAAATATTTCTCTTATCGTATTAATGAAACAAGATTTATGATATGAGATGTATCGTCATTAAAATAATTAATCAGATAAAAATAAAAAACTACAAGCACAAAAAATTATGCATAAAAAGAAAACATAAAAAAGATATATGAGTTTATTATTTAATATATATTAAATCTTATATGATAAGAACAATAGATAATATCTTATGTACATAAAATTACTTTATTATAAATAATAATTAAAAACAAAAAGTTAAAATATATTTTACTAACATATTTTAACTATTATTTAGTATATAATCTTAATTTCTCTGTATTTATACGAGTAATTTTTTAATTGGATATTATTATAGCATTATTTTTTATGAATTTTCTAAATTATACTGTTATGAAAAATTAATTATTTTTCTATTTTGAATATACTTCTACATAAATCAAACAATACTTTTTAATTGAATAATTCTTTAACATGAGAACGCATACGATCTATAATATTCTTTTTCTTGTTTGGCAGCATTATATTATGTACTTCTTTAATGGTTCTACAAAGCTCAGGTGCATTTTTAACAAACCAATTATCTCCTGTAAGACTATTTTTTATATCGTCAAATATTTGTTTTTCATAACTATAAGAGCCATCTGTTAGTAATTCTTTAATATCCCTGACTAAACTAGGACTTATTGAATTATTTGCGCCTTTAGCCCAACTAAAATCTTTATCTTTCCAATCAAAATCTTTGCGCAAAATCGCACCTATATCACTCTGCAATATATCCGCTAACGTGTTGCAAGCAATAATAAATATAAGATAATTTTTCATTATCTCATCATCACCTCCACTTTTCTCATTCATTCCCCATTCATTAAACATTTGAGTTTTTTTTAAATAGTTTTTTGTTTTAATCAACTTTTCTTCATACTCCCCTACTTCGTACTCTCTCGCTATATGTATTCTAGAGATAATTTTTTGTTTTTTTTCAGCTAGATCCTGTAATTTCGAACCAAGATTATAATATTCATTCTTCAGAGTTTTCAGTTTTTTGTATAACTTATTCCGTTCCTGCAAACGCTCATAGTACTCTGCTTTAGAAATATTTTTTTCCCAAATATCCAAATGAGACATACTTTCTTCAATAAATTGTATGCTCTCTTTAATATTCTTTCTTTTGTTTTTTAAATGTTGGTATTGTTCATCAGAAGATAACTCAGCGTGAGCGTTTTTTACGCCATATATCAAAGTGAGTAATAAAAAAACGATAGTTAGACACTTTTGTAATGAAGAAAGCATGCTATCTTTACCTAAATTTTTTCTTTCTAAAAAATTTACAGGAGCTTATTAGCTTATTATATGCAAGTGCTATTTAATGCGGTTAAACCGTCTAATCTATTTTCTTCATTATATCAATACGTATATAATAAAAACTAAATAAATATATAAAGGGTTCTTTATTATAAACTTAAATTTTATTCAGAATGATTTTATAAAAATGAGTAACAGTTCTGAAACAATAAAGAAATTTTTTAAACAGAATGTTGTTCTGCCATTTCGACAAGCTGTGTCATAATATTCGCTGCTCCAACAAGCCTTTCATCCGCTGAGGACCAATCACGAATAAGAGCAATACTTTGATCTGGTCGAATTTTTGCCATTGAACCTTGTTTTCCCACCCACTGAACAAAAGCAACACTATTTGCGAAATAGTTATTACGAAACTGTATGACAATCCCCTTTGGTCCAACATCTAATTTCTCTACATGTGCTTTTCGACACAATGTTTTAATATGAAAGACTTTAAGAAGATGTTGAACCTCAAGGGGCAAAGGACCAAAGCGATCAATTAACTCCGCTGCAAATTCATCAATTTGTTCTAAACCATCAAGTTCTGTTAAACGACGATAAAGTCCCATACGTAATGATAAGTCAGGCACGAAACTTTCTGGTATCATCACTGTTGTACCAAGGGAAATTTGAGGTGACCATTGCTTATCTTCATTTAGCTCTCCATCTTTTAATTCAGCAACAGCTTCTTCAAGCATTTTTTGATAGAGTTCAAATCCAACTTCTTTGATATGCCCCGATTGCTCTTCACCTAAAAAATTGCCTGAACCGCGGATATCCATGTCATGGCTTGCCAATTGAAAACCGGCCCCTAAGGTGTCAAGAGATTGTAACACTTTAAGACGGCGATCAGCAGCAGTTGTTAAAACTTTACCAGCAGGAAATGTAAAGAGAGCATACGCACGTTGTTTTGAACGTCCTACCCTACCACGTAACTGATAAAGGGCAGAAAGACCAAACATCTCAGCACGATGCACAATTAGGGTATTGGCTGTTGGAATATCAAGACCTGATTCAATAATGGTTGTTGAGAGCAGCACATCATATTGTCCATCATAAAATGCATTCATGATATCATCAAGTTGTCCAGCCGGCATTTGTCCATGAGCCACAACGAATTTCAGTTCTGGCACATGTGTTTTGAGATATTCTTCTACAAAAGCCAGATCAGAAATACGAGGACAAACATAGAAACTTTGTCCACCACGATAATATTCTCGAAGCAGGGTCTCTCGTATAACAAGTGCATCAAAGGGTGAAATAAAAGTACGAACCGCCATTCTATCAATGGGGGGGGTTGTTATCAATGAAAGTTCACGTACACCCGATAAAGCTAACCCTAAAGTGCGTGGTATGGGAGTTGCTGAAAGTGTGAGAACATGAATATCACTTTTAAGCTCTTTTAAACGCTCTTTGTGTTTGACACCAAAATGCTGTTCCTCATCAATGATAAGAAGACCTAACCGTAAAAAATTAACTGCACCACTTAATAATGCATGGGTTCCAATGACAATATCGATTGTACCATCTGAAACACCTTTTTTTACTCGTGCAAGTTCTTTCGCTTTTACAAGCCTCGAAGCATGTCCAATTTTAACCGGTAATCCTTGAAAACGCGAAATAAATGTTTTGTAATGTTGACGTGAAAGCAAAGTTGTCGGTACAACAACAGCAACCTGATATCCATTTAATGCTGCAACAAAAGCACTTCGAATGGCTACTTCAGTTTTTCCAAAACCAACATCACCGCATATCAAGCGATCCATCGGCTTGCCTGAGGCTAGATCGTCCAAAACAGCATCAATTGCATTCATTTGATCTTCCGTTTCTTCATAGGGAAAGCAAGCAACAAACTCATCAAATGGTCCAATTGGTGGAAGTAAAGCAGGCGCAGCACGAGTCATACGCTCTGCAGCTATACGGATTAATTGCCCTGCCATTTCCAATAAATGTTTTTTAAGCCGAGCTTTACGTGCTTGCCAAGCAACACCTCCTAATTTATCTAAAGTTACCTCTGTTCCTTCTGAGCCATAACGTGAGAGAAGCTCAATATTTTCAACAGGTAAAAAGAGTAAATCACCTCCAGCATATCTAATTTCAAGGCAGTCTCGTAAAATTCCAGTGGTTCTGATGGTTTTAAGACCAACAAATTGGCCAATACCGTGGTCGATATGCACAATAATATCACCAGAATTTAAAGCAGAAATTTCAGAAATAAAATTTGTATTATTCTTACGCCGCTTTGGCGATCTTATAAAACGATCGCCAAGGATATCTTGCTCTGCTATAATAGCCAAATCTTCAGCCACAAAACCATGTTCTATCATGATAACAGCTGCTAATATGCGATCCCGAGGTGTTGCTTTGACAGTTTGCAAAGATTTTGCAACATCTATTTTTTTCAATCCATGCTCATCGAGAACTTGTAACAAACGATTGAGAGATCCTTCACTCCAACACGCTAAAAGCACTTTTTTACCAGCAGCGCGTAAAGATGCGATATGATCAATGACACTTGAAAAAACATTTTTTTCCTGCGCATTACGCTCTTTTACAAAATCATATCCTTGTTTAACATTGGTGTGAATAACAGTTTGTTCCAAACTTTGTGGAATATTAAAAGGCGAAAAATCAATACGCTGCGAAGATTGTTGCGCACCTTCCAAAACACGCTCTGGCGTTAAATAAAAAAGACTAGGATCTATTGGATGATAAGAAGTAGAATTTTTTTCATCACTTTCGCGCTCTTTGCGCGCATTATAATAGTCTTCAATAAGACGATAGCGCTCAATGAAGACTTCTTCTATGAGATGCTCAAAAACTATCGGTAAGTTGCCACAATGGTCAAAAAAAGTGTCAAGCTCTTCATAAAAAAATGGAAGCCAATGTTCCATACCGGCAAAACGCCGACCTTGAGCAATTGCTTCATAAAGCATATTATTTTTTTGTGATACACCAAATGTACGGGTATAATTGCTTTTAAAACGACTGATACGTTCTGGTGTAAGAACAACCTCACTCATTGCCTGTAATAAAAGTTCAGTTTTTTGGCCTGTTGTCCTTTGACTTTCTGGATCAAATACGCGGATACTTTCTAGGGTATCTCCAAAAAAATCAAGGCGTAAAGGTTCAACATCCATCGGAGAAAAGATATCAAGTATTCCTCCTCTTACAGCAAACTCACCAACATCACGGACAACCGTAACGCGTTCAAAACCATTGGTTTCTAGAAATTGAATAAGATTTCCCATGTTATTGCGCTGGCCAACACGTGCGTGAATAAGCTGAGCTTCTATCATTTCACGAGGAGGCAACTTTTGCATAATTGCATTTGCTGTTGTTAATATAATTGCAGAATATGGATCTTTCCGTAAATTTGCTATGTGTGCCAATGTTGATAGTCGACGTGCCATAACAGCAATTCCTGGTGATACGCGATCATAAGGCAAACAATCCCATGCAGGAAATTGAAGTACGGGTAAATTGGGTTCAATAAAACTTAAAACTTGTTGTAAATGCGCAATTTTTGTTCCGTCACGGACAACATAGATGAGCGGTTTACCTTGTGCAATTTCTGAACTTAATTTAGCAAGCGCAAAGGCTTCAAATCCATCAGTAACGCTATCTAAAATCATACGAACAGAATTATTTTTGGGAATAACAATTTTTTTAAATATAGGCATCGGGATTAATAACTTAAGCAAGTACGATAATTGGCAATATCACGGAAAAGTGGACTATCAACTTCAGAGGGGGGCAAAATTTCTCCAGTAATCCATGTGAGTAAATCACGATCATCAAAAGACATAATATACTCAAGCTCAGAGAGCGTTCTATCATTCATCCCAGTAATATGAGCATCGACATAATGTCCAAAAATGAGATCCATTTCACGAATACCGCGATGCCATGCACGAAAAATCAATCGACGACGACGAGCATCTAATTGATTTTTGTCAACGACAAAAACTGTCATAAAAAATCTCCTTGAATAAAGTAATATAAACTATTCAATTAGTCGTATAAAATTTTTACCTTGCTTTAAGGAAGTTCTATAATCTTTTGTTCTTTAAGTGTAATTCGACGATGCATTTGCTTAGCCAAAGCGTAATTATGTGTTGCAATAAGAGCAGAAAGACCAGACTGACGAACAAGGATAGATAAAGCTTGAAAGACATAAGCTGAAGTTACTGGATCAAGATTTCCTGTAGGTTCATCAGCCAAAAGAACCGAAGGGCCATTTGCTACTGCACGTGCAATAGCAACACGTTGTTGTTCTCCTCCCGATAACTCTGAGGGACGATGGTTCGCACGATGAGAAACACGCAGATACGTCAATAATTTGCGCGCACGATCTTCTGCTATAGATTTTTTTAATCCTGCTATCATTTGGGGTATCATGACATTTTCTAACGCCGTAAACTCTGGAAGTAAATGATGAAATTGATAAACAAAACCAATATCATTTCGTCTTATAGCTGTTCGCTCACTATCAGAGCGCTTTGCACAAGAAACACCCCGTAACATCACATCACCAGCTGTTGGTTTTTCTAATAATCCAGCAATATGAAGAAGTGTTGATTTTCCAGCACCAGATGGTGCAACAAGTGCGACAAGCTCTCCACGATTAAGAATAAAATTCGCTTTATCTAAAACAATGAGTGGCTTATGACTCTCGAAAAAGTGTCTTTCAATCTCTACAAGCTCTAAAATAGCTGTCATTATTCATACCTCAAAGCTTGTACGGGATCTAGCTTAGCAGCACGCCATGCCGGAATGAGAGCAGCAAGAAACGACAAGAATAAAGCCATCATAGCAACCAAGATGGTCTGTTTCCACTCAATTTGTGCAGGCAATTTTGTTAAAAAATAAAGTTGAGGATTAAAAACGTCGACATTAAATAACCAAGATATAAAATCTTGGATATGATTAATATTCGCGGTCGCGATAACACCTAAAACTAAACCCAATATAGTTCCAATAAAACCAATCATCATTCCTGTAATGATAAATATACGCAAAATCGCACTCTGTTGAGCCCCCATCGTGCGTAAAATTGCAATATCATGACTTTTATCTTTTACAAGCATAATCAGCCCTGAAATAATATTTAAAGCAGCAACAAGAACGATCAGAGAAAGAATGAAAAACATAACATTTCGTTCAATCTGTAAGGCTGAAAAAAAAGCCTGATTGCGTGTACGCCAATCAATTAAATAGACCTGTTGTTCAACTACTTTTTCTACAACAGGTTTTATTTGATCAACAGCATCAGGATCATTTAGAAATAATTCCAAAGACTGAACCTTATCTCCCAAATTAAAAAACATTTGTGCTTCATGGAGAGGCATAAATATAAATATTGAATCATATTCAGACATACCAACTTCAAAAATAGCAACGACTTTATAAGCTTTCACACGTGGGGTAACGCCAAAAGGAGTCTCATCACCATCTGGAGTAATAATACGAATATCTCTTCCAACTGTCAGTCCTAATTTTTCTGCTAAGCCACTTCCAATTGCAACACCTTCTTCTTGATCAAACCGAGAAATCGATCCTAATTTAATGTTTTGAGAGACTGTTTTAAGCTTTTCTAGATCTTGTTTGCGCATACCACGAACTAACGCGCCAGAGCCACCTTGAACTTCACCTTGAACAAGCGCTTGACCTTCAATAACAGGTAAAGCAAACTTCACACCATTTGTAGTTTCTAAAGAAGAAATAAGAGTCTTATAATCAGAGAAACCAGAATCAACTGTTTGAATAATAAGATGCCCATTCATACCAAGAATACGATTGAGAAGTTCTGTACGAAAGCCATTCATCACCGCCATAACAACAACCAGAGCAAATACGCCCAACATAATCCCAATAAGAGAAATAATTGAAATAACAGATGCAACGACATGTTTTTTATTGGGAATCATATAACGAAAAGCGATCATCCACTCATAAGATGAAAAGCATTTTTTTTTCAGCCTCTTCATAATATTTCCTATTAAATTATAGAAAGTTGGCTGAGCACATCTTCAACCTTTAGAGATTTTTTTATTCCTGTTTTTCGATCTTTAATTTCAACTTCATTTTGTGCAATACTGTTAGGACCAACAATGATTTGCGTTGGCAAACCAATCAAATCCATTGTTGCAAATTTTGATCCAGGGCGTTCATTTCTATCATCTAATAACGGATCAAAACCAACCTTCTTTAATCCCTGATAGAGAAACTCACATGCCTGTGTGCATTTTTCATCATCGGGCTTCATATTGATAATCCCAAAATCAAACGGTGCCATAAACTTTGGCCAAATAATACCATTTTCATCATGAGAAGCCTCAATAGCGGCCGCAACAAGACGCGAAGGCCCAATACCATAAGATCCCATAGAGACCACATGCTCTTTTCCATCTTGTCCCATAACTTTTGCTCCCATTGGAGCAGAATATTTAGTACCAAAGTGGAAAATATGCCCTACTTCAATACCACGCGCTGAAAGACGATTATGATCAGAAACTTTAGCCCACTCCTCTTCATTATGCATTTCTTCCGTTGCTGCATAAAAAGATGTCCATTGCTTAACAATATCATCTAAAACAGCTTTATCACTAAAATCGATTGAACTATCAGGAACGGTAAGTTCAAGAAATTGTTTATCACAGAAGATAGCACTCTCTCCTGTTTCAGCCAAAATGATAAATTCATGACTGAGTTCCCCCCCTATTGGACCTGTATCTGCACGCATAGGAATTGCTTTTAAGCCAAGGCGAGAAAAAGTGCGTAAATAAGCAACAAACATACGATTATAAGATGTTTCAGAGCCTTCATAATCAAGATCAAAAGAATAAGCATCTTTCATTAAAAATTCTCGTGCTCGCATCACACCAAAACGTGGACGAATTTCATCACGAAATTTCCATTGAATATGGTATAAATTAAGCGGAAGATCTTTATAAGAACGAACATAAGAGCGAAAAATATCTGTTACCATCTCTTCATTGGTTGGACCATAAAGTAAATCACGCTTTTGACGATCTTTAATGCGGAGCATTTCCAAACCATAATCATCATAACGACCGCTTTCACGCCAAAGATCAGCAGACTGAATTGTAGGCATCAATATTTCTATTGCACCCGCACGTTCTTGCTCTTCACGAATAATTTTACAAACTTTATCAAGCACTTTTTTTCCCAAAGGAAGCCAAGAATAAATCCCTGATGTTTGTTGTCGAATCATTCCAGCGCGCAACATGAAGCGATGAGAAACAATTTCTGCTTCTTTAGGATTCTCTTTTAAAAGTGGAAGGAAATATTGAGAAAGACGCATTGAAATAATTAACTCCTAATCAGATCTATCATATCGGAACAATTTATCACACCCTCTATTCATCTATAGCCGCATTCTGAATACTTGCAAATATAACGATCTTATCATTTAAAAATTTATTGTGCTTTATTCTCTATTTTTCTTATTTAGCAATAAAATAAAAATGCTCTTCTCTTTTTAAATAACGTAATAGGAAAGTTCTTTTATTTTGACCGATGTAAAAAAACTGTACAGATAGGTTTTTTTTGCCAAATTTCATGAACAGCCGCTCTTACTGCACGTCGTGTTGCCTCTCGAATAAGTTCATTATTTTTCTGTTTCATGCGTGGGATATTATAAACTGTATTTTCTACGATATCTAAAAGAATATCTTTTAAACTTTCCCCCTTTCCATTACTTTCAGGTAACCCGAATGTTGTTAGACCTATATCCCCTAATAATTCATGCTTACTATTTATATGGAGAGAAATAGTAACATGACCAGCATAACTTAGTTTACGGCGTTCACGAATCCCTAATTCATCTTCATCTCCAATTAAGCAACCATCCTTATAGATGCGGCCAACAGGAACTTGATCAATAACTTCTACAGGCTCTGGTGCAAGACGTAACATATAGCCATTTCTGATATCCATAACAGTTTTAATACCCGCTTGACGTGCTAAAGTTGCCTGAGCCTTAAGATGCATTGCTTCCCCATGTACAGGGACAAGTATTTGTGGCTTTATCCAATCATACATCTGTAAAAGTTCTGAACGACGGGGATGACCTGAAACATGAACAAGTGCATCTTCATTCGTAATAATTTTAATACCCAAATCAATGAAACGATTTTGTACCTCAATAATCGCTTTTTCGTTTCCTGGAATACTTCGTGATGAATAAATAACGGTATCACCAGCGGAAAGTGCAATATTTTTCATTCCATCACGTGACAGTTTAGCCAAAGCAGCACATGGCTCACCTTGGCTCCCTGTGACAATTAAAACAAGATCTTTTCGCGAGATGTACCCATAATCATCTTCCGTTACAAATGGTGCTAAACCATTCATATAACCAAGCTCTTGTGCAACCATAATACTTCGCTTAAGGGAACGCCCAATGACAAGCACCTTACGTCCAGCAGCTTCAGCTGCAAGAGCAATAGAACGTATCCGACCAATATTAGAAGAAAAAGTTGCTATCGCAACGCGCCCTTCAGCTTTAGAAATAATCTCTGAAAGACTGGCTTGAACTTGCTGTTCTGAAGGAGAGATACCATCCCGACATGCATTTGTGGAATCACAAAGTAATGCTAAAACACCTTTTTTGCCTAAAGCACGAAATCTTTTTTCATCGGTTACAGCCCCGAGTGAAGGGGTATGATCAATTTTCCAATCACCAGTATGAATCACAGTCCCCAAAGAGGTTGTAATTGCTAAAGATACAGATTCTGGTATTGAATGGTTAACGGCTATAGCCTCTACAGCAAAGGAACCTACCTGAAAACAATCACCAGCTTGAAAAATATTGAGTAAAATTTTTTGAGATTCAAAATCTAATTGTTTTTTAGTTTCCAATAATCCTGCCGTAAAAGGCGTACAGTAAATCGGCACTTGTAACTTTGGACATAAATCAAGAACGGCCCCATAATGATCTTCATGTGCATGTGTTAAAACAAGACCCCGTATATTGTGTTTTTCACTTTCTAGAAAACGAATATCAGGCAAAACAAGATCGACACCTGGTAATTCAGAACCAGCAAAACTAATCCCCATATCAACCAGCAGCCATTCACGAAGATATTGGGGACCAAATCCGTAAGCAGCTAAATTCATCCCTATTTCACCTACACCTCCCAGAGGTAAAAAAACAAATTCACATCTATTGGCTGCAACCATAAACATCTCCCAAATCATTAAGGTATCTGATGATAAAATAATTTTTCAATAACGGCCTGCATTAACAGAATCAGCCAAACCAAAATGAACATCCCCAGCTGTTATAATGGCTGTCTGACCGTCTTTTCGCTTTATGATGCAGTTAAAATCACTATCAAGACCATCAAAAATACCCTCAATGACTTTTTCATCATTCACCACTTTGACATGTTTCCCAAGATGAGCGGAATATAAAAGCCATTTTTTTCGGATTATTTCACATCCTTTTGGTTGTTTCCAAAGAAGGTAATTTTTAGAAAAACACTCCGTCAAAACCGTAAATAATTGTTCTGCATCAATACGCAACCCGATATTCTTTAAGCTTGAAGTGGAATAGGGCGCATCTTCATAATTATATTTCACATTTATTCCAATCCCAATAACCAAGGCATATTGTTGTGATGACAATTTTAAAATCTCAAGCAAAACTCCAGAGCTTTTTTCTCCTCTGAGCAAAATATCGTTTGGCCATTTTAAGCTCACAATATTGTTTGTCTGCTTTTCCTCTTTTATCAATTGTTTTATTGCCTCTGCCACACTTACTCCAGCAACAAAACCAAGTTGAGCCGCAGTTTGATGAACAATATCATCAATTAATAAAAGACTAGAATAAAGGTTCCCTTTTGGACTAGACCAAGTCCTCCCTCTTCTTGCTCTTCCCTGTGATTGTTCTTGTGCAACAATCCAAAGATTACCTTGATGACCAGTTTGCGCTTTTCGTTGCGCAATAAGATTTGTTGAATCAACACTATCGTACGCTTCAACAGTGTATCCCTGTTTTTGTGCAAAATCTGATAAAGTATAAACCATATTCATTAAAACAATGCTGTTGCTGCTTTTTCTGCTAGCTCAGCGAACCAAACTCCAAAAAGCGCGTAAAATAAAATAAAGAATACAGAAAGACCAAGACAAAATTGAAGCTCTTTCGATAAAGCAACAAAATGCGCTTTTGCATCATCAAACCACATAATTTTAATGACTCGCAAATAGTAAAAAGCCCCAACTACAGACGCTATCATCCCAACGACAGCAAGTGGCGTAAGTCCAGCGTGGACAGCAGCAGAAAATGTATACCACTTTCCAAAAAAACCAGCCATAGGAGGTATGCTTGCTAAAGAAAAAAGCTGTATTGTCATCACAACAGCCATAAACGGATTCGTCTTTGCTAACCCTGAAAGATCATAAATATTTTCAACATTTCCATTCTGAGAGCGCATTCCAAGAATAAAGGCAAATGAACCAAGCGTCATTCCAAGATAAATAGTCATATAAAGGATAACGCTTTTTATCCCAAGCATATCTCCAGCAGATAAACCAACAAGTGCATAACCCATATGACTGATCGACGAATAAGCCATTAAGCGCTTAATATTATTCTGACCGATTGCAGCAAAAGCACCCAGTATCATTGATGTAATCGCCATGAACACCAAAATTTGTTGCCATGCAGGCATCACGTTATCAACACGCCCTAGGGGAATAAAGGTCACCACAATAATACGGATGATTAAAGCCATTGCAGCAACTTTAGGGGCACCAGCAAAAAATGCTGTAATCGGTGTGGGCGCTCCTTCATAAACATCAGGTGTCCACATATGAAACGGAACAGCAGAAATTTTGAAAGCCAAACCAGCTAAAATAAAGACAATTCCAAAAATGACCCCCAATTGTACATTTTTGCCCTTTAAAGCAAGAGCAATTTCGTGAAAACCAATTTGACCGGTAAAACCATAAAGCAAAGAAATACCATAAAGAAGCAACCCTGAAGATAATGCTCCTAAAACAAAGTATTTTATACCGGCTTCAGAAGATTTTACATTATTACGATTAATCGCTGCTAAAACATATAAAGCTAAAGATTGCAGCTCTAACCCCATATAAAGCGACAGCATATTACCCGCTGAAATCATAAACATCATTCCAAGGGTTGCTAAAAGAACAAGTACTGGAAACTCAAATATATTAAACTTTTGTGCATTGGCAAAACCAACAGACATGATAAGAGAAAAGAGTGCACCAATAAGCATTAAAATTTTCATATAACGACTAAAGGAATCGATAACGAGCGCATTGGTTTGAAATGAACCATTTTTCGGAAAAACTATAAGAATAATAATGGTTGCCACAAGAAGTGCCATAGCTAAACCTGTCACTGTTAAAGAAGCACGTGTATTGGAATAAACACCAATCATAAGCAGCATGACAGCTCCTAATGCAATTAAAAGCTCTGGAAGAATTAAGACTAATTGCGCTATTATTTCAGTTTGCATGTGCATTCTTCCCTTATCTAGTGCAGTTTATTGATGAGGGTTTCTACGGAAAACGCCGTTGCCTTAAGAATAGGCGTTGGATAGATACCAAAGAATATTGTAAGAATAACCATTGGATAAAGGAGGAGTTTTTCTCTTAAAGAAAGATCTATTAATACTTTTAAATTCTCTTTATCCAAGGAACCAAAAATCACACGCCGATAAAGATAAAGGGCATAGGCTGCCGATAAGATAACACCTGTTGTTGCTAAAACAACAACCAATTTATTTACTTGAAAAACACCTATTAAGGTTAAAAATTCACCCAAAAATCCTGAGCTTCCAGGCAAACCAACATTTGCCATGGTAAAAATTAAGAAAACAACAGCATATTTAGGCATATTATTCACTAAACCACCAAACGCTGAAATTTCACGTGTATGCAAGCGATCATAGATAACCCCAACACAAAGAAACAATGCTGCTGAAACAATTCCATGGGATAGCATCTGATAAATAGCCCCTTGTATCCCCTGTTCATTCACAGCAAAAATACCCATCGTTACATATCCCATATGCGCTATTGAGGAATATGCAATAAGTTTTTTGATGTCACTTTGAACAAGTGCAACCAGTGATGTATAAATAATAGCGATAAGCGATAATGTGAAAACAAAAGGCGCAAAATCTGCTGAAGCGATAGGAAACATAGGTAAAGAAAAACGAAGAAAACCATACCCACCTAATTTAAGTAAGACACCAGCTAAAATAACAGAACCCGCTGTCGGTGCTTCTACGTGAGCATCAGGGAGCCATGTATGAACTGGCCACATTGGCATTTTAACTGCGAAAGAAGCAAAAAATGCAAGCCATAGCCATATTTGCATATGAGCAGGAAACTGATAATTGAGTAAAGTTGGTATATCAAGTGTCCCAGCCTCCCAATACATAACCATAAGAGCAACCAGCATAAGCACTGAACCAAGTAAAGTATATAAGAAAAACTTTATACTTGCATAAACACGACGTGCTCCTCCCCATACACCTATAATGATAAACATTGGAATGAGGCTGCCTTCAAAAAAAACATAGAATAGCATTGCATCAAGAGCACAAAAAACACCAATAATCGCAACTTCTAGAAGAAGAAACGCAATCATATAGGCTTTTAATCTCTCTTTAACATTCTCCCAACTTGCTAAAATACAGAAAGGCAAAAGAAAAGCCGAGAGAACAACAAAAAGAATAGAAATACCATCGACCCCCATATGATAGCTAATACCACCCCCTAACCAACTGGATTTTTCAACCATTTGAAAATTTTGGTTGCTAGAATCAAATCCTATCCAAATAATTAAAGAAATAATAAAAACAAATAGAGTCGTAAAAAATGCGACATTACGTATATTATGGCGTGCTACTTCACTATCATCTTTGATAAACAAAATCAGAAGAACACCAACAAGCGGCAAAAATGTAACCGTAGAAAGAATAGGCCAATCGGTCATTAGTTTACGCCCCCGATCATCATCCATGTAATGAGCAATGCAACGCCGATAAGCATTGCAAATGCATAGTGGTAAAGATAGCCTGTTTGCATTCGAACAACTCTATTTGTAATATCAACAACACGCGCTGCAATACCATTGGGACCTAGACCATCAATAATCTTACCGTCTCCCACTTTCCAAAGAAAAGAACCAATTCTAAAGGTAGGACGAACAAATAAAAAGTTATATAATTGATCGAAATACCACTTTTGGTAAAGAAAGTGATACACTCCTGGCATAATACGCGCCATTTTCTTGGGAAGAGAGGGAGCCACAATATAAAATAAATAAGCCAACATAAACCCAAGAATCATTGCTATAAAAGGCGACCATTTTACCCAATTAAAAACATGGTGAGCATCATGAAGAATATGATTATGGCTGCTTGTAAACAATGCTCCCTTCCAAAAAGCATTATACAAATCACCAAAAAAGTAAGGTTGGAAAACGACACCAGAAAATATTGCTCCAATAGATAAAAGAAAGAGTGGAATCAACATAACTGGAGGCGATTCATGAACATGATGCATCACATCAACTGTTGCCCGTGGTTTACCATGGAATGTCATAAAGATAAGTCGCCATGAATAGAAACTTGTTAAAAAGGCAGCAAAAACAAGAAGATAAAAAGCATATCCTGAAGCAATATTATGAGATGCAAAAGCAGACTCTATAATCGCATCTTTTGAGAAAAAACCTGCAGTCCCGAAAAGTGTTCCTGGAATTCCAACTCCGGTCAAGGCAATGGTCCCGACCATCATCATCCAATAGGTGACCTTTATATGTTTGCGTAACCCACCCATTTTTCGCATATCTTGTTCATCAGATACAGCATGAATCACAGAACCTGCACCAAGAAACAATAAGGCTTTAAAAAAAGCATGCGTAAAAAGATGAAAGACAGCAGCGCCATAAGCTCCAACACCTAATGCCACAAACATATAACCAAGTTGAGAGCATGTAGAATAAGCAATAACACGCTTAATATCATTCTGCACCAACCCCACAGTTGCTGCAAAAAACGCTGTTGTTGCACCAACAATAATAATCACGCTCAAAGCAGTTGAAGAAAGTTCAAAAATTGGCGACATACGCGCAATCATAAAAACACCAGCCGTTACCATTGTAGCGGCATGAATAAGCGCTGATACAGGGGTTGGCCCTTCCATTGCATCAGGCAGCCAAGTATGTAAAAGAAATTGTGCGGATTTTCCCATCGCACCAATAAATAATAAAAGACATGTAATGGTAATTGCCGTCTGCCCATCAAATTGCCAATCTAAAAATGTCATATTTTGTATAAAGCTCTTGTCGGCAGCTTTTGCAAAAATAGAGGCAAAATCAACCGATTGGAACAAAACAAAAATACTAAAGATTCCTAAGAGAAAACCAAAGTCTCCAACACGGTTAACTACAAAAGCTTTCATTGCGGCCTTATTAGCAGAATCGCGCTGAAACCAAAAACCAATGAGTAAATAAGAAGCAAGTCCGACACCTTCCCATCCAAAAAACATCTGAATCAAATTATTGGATGTGACCAACATAAGCATCATAAATGTAAACAAAGAAAGATAAGAAAAAAAACGAGACCTTGAAGGGTCATGGTGCATATAACCAATTGAATAAATATGCACCAATGCCGAAACACTGTTTACAACAATAAGCATGACAGCTGTTAATGCATCAACATGTAAAGCCCAATTAAAGCTTAAGTCACCAACAGTCATCCAATGTAATACCAATACATCAATCGCTGGAATATGACCAAGTGCAATACTGAAAAAAGCTATCCACGATAATATGGCAACAACAACCATAAAGCTACATGTTATCAATTCACTCGCACGATCTCCTATCGTTTTTCCACCTAGTGCAGCAATTAAAAAACCCAAAAGCGGAAGAAAGACAATCGTATAATACATCACTGGTTAGCCTTTCATTACATTAACATCTTCAACCGCAATGGAACCACGATTACGGAAAAAAACGACCAGAATTGCTAAACCAATGGCAGCTTCAGCAGCTGCTACGGTTAAGACAAATAAAGCGAATACCTGACCAACGAGATCATGAAGAAATGCTGAAAATGCAACAAAATTGAGATTAACTGAAAGCAATATAAGCTCAATGGACATCAAGATAATAATCACATTTTTTCTGTTGAGAAAAATTCCAGCAATACCAATTGTAAACATCAAAGCAGAAACAGTGAGATAATGTGTAATATCAATATACATCTGCATAGCCCCCCTTACATACCTTTGCCTGATTCAACTTGTTTGATTTCAATGGCACTTTCTACCGTTCTAGAAACTTGCTCCGCAATAGATTGCCGCTTTACTCCTAATTTATGATGAAGTGTTAAAACAATAGCTCCAATCATTGCAACCAATAAAATCATTCCAGCAATTTGAAAATAGAAAACATAATCCGTATAGAGAATATCACCTAATGCTTGTGTATTTGTTCGCTGCGCTAAATCTGGCATTGGTTGCGTAACATGCGTTCTCAAGACTGGAGAAAAATAGCTACTCATAAAAACAACAATCAATTCTACAGCGATAATAACACCAATAAGAGCTCCAATAGGAGCATACCGAAGAGTTCCACTCTTTAACTCAGCAAAATCAACGTCAAGCATCATAACGACAAATAAAAATAAAACAGCGACAGCTCCAACATACACAACAAGCAGAATAAGCCCTAAAAACTCTGCTCCTGCAAGTAAAAACAAAGCTGCTGCATTAAAAAATGCGAGGATTAAAAACAAAACAGAATGCACTGGATTGCGTGCTGTAATAACAATAACTGCACTTGTTAGCATAATAAAAGCAAACAAATAGAAAAATGCCGCCGCTAGATCTGTTAGCATAGGCTTCTCCTTAATTATTCAAACAATTGGTATAAACTTCATACCAGATTACAATTTATCGGAAAAATATCCGACACCTCATTTAACGATACACTTAACGATAAGGCGCATCCATCAATATATTTCGAGCAATTTCTCGCTCCCAGCGATCTCCATTCAATAAAAGTTTTTCTTTATCATAATAAAGTTCTTCACGTGTTTCCGTCGCAAACTCAAAATTTGGACCTTCGACAATAGCCTCAACCGGACAGGCTTCTTGACAAAAACCACAGTAGATACATTTAACCATGTCTATATCATAACGGACAGTTCTACGTGTACCATCATTGCGCCGTGGACCAGCTTCAATTGTAATCGCTTGAGCAGGACAAATCGCTTCACATAATTTACAAGCAATACACCGTTCTTCACCATTTGGATAGCGACGCAATGCATGCTCACCACGAAAACGCTGAGATACAAAACCTTTTTCATAAGGATAATTAATCGTGGGTTTTGGTGAAAAAAATTGACGCATAGCTAAGAAAAAAGCACTCACAAATTCCAATAGAAGAAGTGACTTTGCCGCCTGAATAAAACCTGACATCGTAAAATCTCCTCTTAAACGAAATCCGTAAACTTTAAAAAAGCAGCAGTTATCACAACCATTGCTAGTGAGAGAGGAAGAAAAACCTTCCAACCAAGCCGCATGAGCTGATCATAGCGATAACGTGGAACAAATGCTTTAACCATAGCAAACCCAAAAAATACAAAACAGACTTTTAAAACAAACCAAATGATACCAGGAACCCAATTAAGCCACCAAACATCTAAGGGAGGCAGCCAACCGCCTAAAAATAGAATGGTTGTTAATGCGCACATTAAAACAATCGCAACATATTCACCTAGAAAGAAGAGCATGTAAGGCGTTGAAGAATATTCTACCATATGACCAGCAACAAGTTCGGATTCTGCTTCCACCAAATCGAATGGAGGACGATTTGTCTCTGCAAGCGCAGAAATAAAAAATATAATAAACATTGGAAAAAGGACCAACCAATTCCAATCGAGAAAACTGTTAAAAGGAAGACCAAGAGTTGTACCAAGCCCGTGCGTTTGTTTAAAAACAATTGTTGTGAGATCTAACGAACCACTTATTAAAATGACAGTCACAAGCACAAAACCAATGGAAACTTCATAAGAAACCATTTGTGCCGCCGAACGAAGAGCTCCTAAGAAAGGATATTTTGAATTTGATGCCCATCCCCCCATAATAACACCATAAACTTCAAGAGATGAAATGGCTAAAATATAAAGCAAGCCAACATTAATCTTTGCAATCTCCCAACCCTCATTGACAGGAATAACAGCCCAAGTTGATAAAGCAAGTGTCGCTGAAACAAAAGGAGCCAAAAGAAAAACACCCTTATTTGCACCTGCAGGGATAATAGGCTCCTTAACAACAAATTTAATTAAATCTGCAAAAGACTGTAACAAACCCCATGGTCCAACAACGTTTGGTCCACGACGCAATTGTACCGCTGCCCAAATTTTTCTATCTGCATAAAGAAGATAAGCAACTAAGACCAAAAGAACGACCAAAAGAAGAAGTGTTTTTCCGATTATAATGAGTAATGGCAACAGCCAAGTCATAAAGAAATCATACATCATTATTCCTTTTCCTTTGCCTTACTTTACTGTTTGTGTAGCACGGTTTTTTGCAAGAGATGAACATTCAGCCATAACAGCAGAAGCACGTGCTATCGGATTTGTTAAATAAAAATCTTTAACCATAGAAGTAAATGCTTGACTCTCGAGAGAAACCATTTTTGAACCAAGCGCCTTAAGACCACTTATATCAGAAGGCACTATATCATCAACAGCACAAAGGTGTGGATAATCATTAAACAAGCATTGCCTTAATTGAGAAAGAGAATCAAAAGGGAGCTTTTGTCCTAAAATATCCGATAAAGCACGCAAAATAGCCCAATCTTCTTTTGCTTCACCTGGAGCAAAACCAGCCCGATTTGTCATTTGAACACGTCCTTCTGTATTCACATAAAGCCCTGATTTTTCAGTGTAAGCAGATGCAGGCAAAATAACGTCAGCAGCATGTGCACCATTATCACCATGGCTCCCAATATAAACTGTAAAAGCTTTTGTATTGGCTAATTCTACTTCATCAGCACCAAGCAAAAATAGAACTTCACAGGTTTTAAGTATATTTGCAACCCCAAGCTTAGAAGTAAAGCCTATGTCCAACCCTCCAACAATCGAAGCTGCATTATGAAGAACCCCAAACCCATTCCATGTCTCACTAAGAGCACCTATATTATCAGCTAATTTAGCAAGACTTTTTAAAACAGATAAACCTTCACTTCCTGAAACCGCTCCCTCTCCGATAAGAATAAGGGGCCTCTTCGCTTCTTTTAAGACATTAAAAAAAACATCCTCTCCACGAATAAGTGTCGTTAATGTATCACTCCCAGATCCAAGGTAAGAATAAGGATAACGTAAATCGACTTTCTCTCCAATTAATGCAATAGGAAAATTGCCCATCCGTTGGCGCTTTAAAATACGCGCATTTAAAACAGCTGCTTCATGACGTGGATTAGATCCCACAATAAGCAGTGCATCAGCCTGTTCAATACCTACAATTGTAGGATTAAAAATATAACTCGAGCGCCCAAACTCTGGCGATAAAGCCCCCCCTCTTTGACGACAATCAAAAAGCGTTGAGCCCAAAGAACTCAATAATGCTTTAAGGGCATACATTTCTTCAACAGAAGCAAGATCCCCCGCAATGGCTCCAATTTTTTCTGGAAAAATTTTAGAGATTACCATTTTAATTTTTGCAAAAGCTTCTGTCCAACTGACAGGTTGAAGCTTTCCATCTTTGCGTACATATGGCTTATCAAGCCGCTGAGTCCGTAATCCATCCCAAATAAAACGCGTTTTATCAGAGATCCATTCCTCATTTACATCTTCATTCGTACGCGGCATAATCCGCATAACTTCACGGCCGCGGCTATCAATACGGATAGCACTACCAAGCGCATCCATCACATCAATCGATTCCGTTTTTACCAATTCCCACGGACGGGCATGAAACGCATAAGGTTTTGAAGTTAGAGCTCCCACTGGACAAAGATCAATAACATTTCCCTGTAATTCAGATGTCATAGCTTTTTCAAGATACGTCGTAATTTCAGCATCTTCACCACGACCGATCAAACCAAGCTCAGAAATACCTGCAACTTCCGTTGTAAAACGAACACACCGTGTACAATGAATACACCGTGTCATAACAGTTTTGACAAGAGGTCCAATATATTTATCTTCTACAGCACGTTTATTTTCTGTATAACGAGAACAATCTCGTCCATAAAGCATTGCTTGATCTTGAAGATCACACTCTCCCCCTTGATCACACACTGGACAATCCAAAGGATGATTAATGAGAAGAAATTCCATAACACCTTCACGTGCTTTTTTTACCATCGGTGTATTGGTAAAAATCTCAGGTGCCTCACCGTTAGGCCCTAATCGTAAATCACGAACCCCCATAGCACAAGAAGCCTGAGGTTTTGGTGGACCACCCTTAACCTCAACTAAACACATACGACAATTTCCAGCAATTGACAAAGATTCATGAAAACAAAAACGTGGAATTTCTGCCCCAGCCGCCTCAGCAGCCTGAAGCAACGTGTAGTAATCAGGAACTTCAATCTCTTTGCCATCAACTTTGATATTTATCATCACCCATCCAACCTGCGGATAACCCACTTAAAATTTGCATTCGGTCGTTCTTAAAACAAAATCCTTTATTAAACCGCTTCTAAAGCAATATTTTTGCTTTGGACTACATTTCGCGTGTATTCATCAATTCTACGCTCGATTTCTGGACGAAAATTACGTATCAACCCCTGTACAGGCCATGCGGCAGCATCACCAAGCGCACAAATAGTGTGTCCTTCAACCTGTTTAGACACTTCAAACAAAAGATCAATCTCGCGTTTTTGCGCTCTTCCCTCAACCATACGCCCTAAAAGACGCATCATCCATCCCGTCCCCTCACGACACGGTGTACACTGACCACAACTCTCGTGCTTGAAAAAAGCAGCTATACGCCAAATTGCCTTGATAATATCGGTTGATTTATCCATAACAATCATTCCCCCTGTGCCAAAAGAAGACCCGACATCTCGCATCCCATCAAAATCCATGATCGCATCGATCATATCCTCACCACGAACGACTGGACAAGAAGCCCCCCCTGGAATAACTGCTAAAAGATTATTCCATCCACCACGAACACCACCCGTATGTTTTTCAATTAATTCACGGAATGAAACACCAAGAGCGTCTTCAAATGTACAAGGTGCATTAACATGCCCTGAAACCATAAATAATTTCGTTCCAACATTATTTGCTCGTCCGATTGATGAAAACCACGAAGCACCCCGCCGCAAAATCGTTGGAACAACGGCAATAGACTCTACATTATTTACTGTTGTTGGACAGCCATAAATCCCCATATTGGCAGGAAATGGTGGTTTAAGCCGAGGTTGTCCCTTTTTTCCCTCAAGACTTTCAAGAAGAGCTGTTTCTTCACCACAAATATAAGCACCCGCTCCATGATGAATAACAATATCACAAGCATGCCCATATTTCGTTTTTTTGCCAAGTAAACCCGCATCATAGCATTCATCAACCGCAGCTTGAAGCGCTTCACGTTCACGAATATATTCACCACGAATATAAATAAAAGCAACATTGGCTCCCATAGCAAAAGTAGCGATTGCACATCCTTCAATCAAAGTGTGGGGGTCATGACGTAAAATATCACGGTCTTTACAAGTTCCAGGTTCAGATTCATCGGC
Organism: Bartonella sp. CM86QHHN; assembly: GCF_042194695.1. Classification (NCBI taxonomy): domain Bacteria; kingdom Pseudomonadati; phylum Pseudomonadota; class Alphaproteobacteria; order Hyphomicrobiales; family Bartonellaceae; genus Bartonella; species Bartonella sp. CM86QHHN. Next base: position 6,794 of record NZ_JBHIND010000074.1, on the reverse strand, counting down.
ATTGACAACCAAATAATGAGGACGTCCATCATTCTGCTTTGGCATAAAGGACCACTTCATTCCAGTAGGAAAACCAGCACCACCACGACCGCGTAAACCCGATGCCTTCACTTCATCAATGATCCAATCACGACCTTTGTCAATCATTTCTTTCAGACCATTCCAATGCCCACGCAACATCGCAGCCTTTAATGATTTGTCTTTTAAACCATAAATATTGGTGAAGATACGATCTTTATCAGCTAGCATACCCCACCTTTTTTTCTATTACCCATAGCATTTTCCGCTTTTCCTCAAATGCAATTTTTAAATATCTTTTCAAGATTTCTTACTTTTCGTTAAATGTTGCCATCATGGGTAGAATAATAAAATATTTTCTCAAGAAAAATACTTAATTATGTTCCCCATTCTTTCCTATCCTTTTTTGGTGAAGACTTGAGAGATCTTTTTTTCTTTCTCATCATCAATAAGAGAAGTTAAACCACTAATCGGTTCCGACGATTTACGACTATTTTGCGGACCAACCTCTATCTCAGAACCCTTACCTGCTTCAAATGCATCAATAATTTCTTCAAGGCGTTCAGCTGTAAGATCTTCATAAGTATCTTTAAAAATCATAACCATCGGAGCATTCACACAAGCACCAAGACACTCCACCTCTTCCCATGATAAGGTTCCATCCTGATTGGTCGCAAAAGGTTCATGATGAATTTTTTTCTGACAAACTTTAATCAATTCATCAGAACCACGTAACATACAAGGCGTTGTACCACAAACTTGAATATGCGCTTTTGTTCCAACAGGCTTAAGCTGAAACTGAGTATAAAAAGTAGCAACTTCTAAGACACGGATATAAGCCATGGAAAGAATCTGAGCAATATGCTCAATCGCAGCACGTGTCACCCAACCATCTTGCTCTTGAGCACGCATTAATAATGGAATTACAGCAGACTGCTGACGCCCTGCAGGATATTTTTTTATGGTATTTTTTACCCATATCTGATTTTCTTTTGTAAAAGAAAACTCAGCCGGCTGATAAACATCATCTGCAAGACGGCGTACGGACATTAGCGATCAACCTCCCCAAAAACAATATCAATCGAACCCAAAATAGCTGTAGCATCTGCTAACATATGACCTCTGGTTAAAAAATCCATAGCTTGGAGATGAGCAAACCCAGGAGCACGCAACTTGACACGATAAGGCTTATTGGTTCCATCAGAAACAAGATAAACACCAAACTCACCCTTCGGAGCTTCCACAGCAACATATACTTCTCCAGGAGGTGTATGAAAACCTTCCGTATAGAGTTTAAAGTGATGAATCAGTGCTTCCATCGAGCTTTTCATTTCACTCCGCGTCGGTGGTACAATTTTGCGATCCAAGCTCGAAACCGGTCCATTTTTTTCAGTACTCAGTAAACGTTCCACACATTGGCGCATAATTTTCGCTGATTGACGCATTTCTTCCATACGAATAAGATAGCGATCATAACAATCGCTATTTTTACCTATAGGAATATCGAATTCCATTTCATCGTAACATTCATAAGGCTGACTTTTACGCAAATCCCATGGAACACCAGCTCCACGAATCATAACCCCAGAAAAACCGCGTGCCCAAGCTTCATCAATACTTACAACGCCAATATCCACATTACGCTGCTTAAAAATCCGATTTGGGGTCACAAGCGCATCAAGTTTTCCGAGAGAAACAAGAAATGGATCAATAAAATCACCAATATCTTCAACTAAAGATTCTGGTAAATCTTGATGCACGCCACCAGGACGAAAATAATTTGCATGAAGACGAGCACCACAGGCACGCTCATAAAAAATCATCAATCTTTCACGTTGCTCAAATCCCCAAAGCGGTGGTGTTAAAGCACCAACATCCATTGCCTGTGTCGTTACATTAAGCAAATGATTAAGAATACGCCCAATTTCAGAAAACAAAACACGTATTAATTGCCCTCTTTTAGGAACTTTTATATCTAATAACTTTTCAATAGCAAGAACAAAAGCATGTTCCTGATTCATAGGAGCAACATAATCCAAACGATCTAGATAAGGACCAGCTTGGAGATAAGTTTTTGTTTCCATTAATTTTTCAGTACCGCGATGCAACAACCCAATATGTGGATCTACACGCTCAACAACTTCACCGTCCAGCTCCAGAACCATGCGCAAAACCCCATGCGCGGCAGGATGCTGCGGACCAAAATTGATATTAAAGTTTCGAACATTGACCTCAGCCACAATCAACCCCTTGCTTTTTAAAAAACTTCATATCAAATATCAAAAAAATCTATCACGCTAAAAAATATTTAATTATTTAAGAAATACAGTACCCTAATATAATGCCTTATCAAAACCAATATTATTTTTTTTCATCTGCTTTCCCATCACATGGCAAAGTATACTGTCCTCCTTCCCAAGGAGAAAGAAAATCAAAATTACGCATCTCTTGGCGCAAAACAACAGGCTCATAAATCACCCTCTTTGCTTCATTATCATAACGGCATTCAACAAATCCTGTCACAGGAAAGTCTTTGCGTAAAGGATATCCTTCAAACCCATAATCTGTTAAAATCCGTCTCAAATCCGGATGTCCTGAAAATAAAATCCCATACATATCATACGTTTCACGTTCATACCACTCTGCGCCAGGATAAACCGTACAAGCTGAAGCAACAGGAGTATTTTCATCCGTACGAACTTTTACACGTAAGCGTAAATTCTCACGAGGAGATAACAATTGGTAAGAAACATCAAAGCGCTTATCGCGAGAAGGATAATCCACACCACTAATGTCTGTAAGATTAATAAATTGACAGCGAGAATCATCACGAACAAACATTAAGACATCGATAATTGCATCAAGACGTGCCACAATGGTCAATTCGCCAAAAGCAAGAACAGTCTCTTCAAGCTTATTTTTTAATTTGTTTTCCAAATAAGCAGCAAGCTCAACCAATGTTTCATCCACCATGACAAGAAAACTCTCTATCGCTCTATGGATCCGGTACGACGGATTTTTTTCTGTAGCAACAATATGCCGTATAATAATGCCTCTGCTGTAGGTGGACACCCTGGGACATATATATCGACAGGCACGATACGATCACATCCCCGCACTACTGAATAGGAATAATGATAATATCCCCCACCGTTTGCACATGATCCCATAGAAATCACATAACGTGGCTCTGGCATCTGATCGTACACTTTTCTTAAAGCAGGAGCCATCTTATTTGTCAGAGTACCTGCCACCACCATCACATCTGACTGGCGGGGTGAAGCTCGTGGTGCATATCCAAAACGCTCATTATCATAATGAGGCATTGAGCATTGCATCATTTCGATAGCACAACAAGCCAAACCAAAACTCATCCACATTAAAGAACCGGTACGTGCCCAAGTAATCAAAGCATCTGCCGAGGTAACTAAAAAACCCTTATCTGATAATTCAGCATTGATATCACGAAAAAACTTATCGTCAGATCCTATCAGCCCACCAGTATTTGGATCAATGATTCCTTTTGGTTTTGGAGCCTCAATCGTTGAATTATTAGATCTTAATTCCATTCAAGGGCTCCTTTTTTCCATTCATATATAAATCCAATAGTCAAAATCGCTAAAAACACAATCATCGACCAAAAGCCAAACATACCTATTGATTCGAATGAAACAGCCCAAGGAAAAAGAAATGCAACTTCAAGATCAAAAATAATAAATAAAATTGACACCAAATAGAAACGAATATCAAACTTCATGCGTGCATCACTAAATGAATTAAACCCACATTCATAAGCCGATAATTTTTCAGGATCGGGGGAACGATATGCTACAATGTAAGGTGTAATCAACAAAACTCCAGCAATAACCGCTGACACAATAATGAAAATCAAGACTGGCAAATAAGAGCTCAATAAATAAGCCATAACCCTCTTCCATCGTAACGAAATGCCTGAGTTTAACACAATGATTCAAGATTGCGAGACCAAACAGACAAATTTAACAATCGCTCTATTAACTCTACTCATACTGCTTTTAAGGCATACAGAGCGATACTTTTCTTATCGGCATAGGTAACGCAGAGCAAAGAAAGACGCAAGCCCTATTCTTATAAACCATATAAAAAGAAAGAAAAAACATATTTATTCCCCAATCAAACACTCCACTACATTACTCATAGCATATGGATATTTTAAAAAGGAAATTTCATAAGGAATCACGAAATGGCGCGAGTGACGGGGCTCGAACCCGCGACCTCCGGCGTGACAGGCCAGCACTCTAACCAACTGAGCTACACCCGCGCATTTTTTTCGAACCAATTTAATTTGGTACAAGCGGTCGTGTAAGGGGTTCATGCGTTCATGTCAAGAAGGATTATGCATTTTTAAAAAAAATTATCAAATCCCATCTTTATTCTTGCGTTTAGAAAAATTCTTCCTTAAATAGTCTCCATTCAATTGCTGATCATTGCATTGGGCGATTAGCTCAGCTGGTAGAGCGCCTCGTTTACACCGAGGATGTCGGGAGTTCGAGTCTCTCATCGCCCACCATATAGCTTTATATTCCTATTAAGTTTTTGAAATTCATATCTTTTTTGCTGCGAGGGATGCCTTAATAAAGTTAGGGGAATAGGGTTTTCACTATTTCCTTTACAAAGCGTATTCTTTTTGCCAGCTTTCTCTAACAATTTTTTAATAGTTCTAAATCTTTTCTTGTGAAATAATGTTTATCAGTCTAGCAAACATACCAACAGCTTCACATCTAAATGTATCAGAAGACTTTATAGTGAAACTTTTACAACAAGCATCCGATTCTCTTCTCAAAATTTCTGCTGCCTCTTGATCTAAACCATAAAGCTCTATGATCTTTTCCTCCAGTCCTACAGGAACAGATTTTTTGCTAATCTCGACAGAAGATAAAAATCCTACAGATATGTCTAATTTCTTAGCCATATCTAAGAGGCGTTCGGAGTGATCAATGCGAAGTTTCCGTAAAATTTTACCAAAGGGTGTTAGCATTTAAATAAAACGCGTAAGGGTATAAGCTTTACGGCATAAACTGAGAAAATTATCCACCAATAATATGTTTCACGCAATCAGCAATGTGATTTACTTTCTTTGCATTAGCAGCAACTCCATTAAATTTTTTTATAATCCAATCAGCTCCTGTTCCAAGGTGTGTAATCCATGTTTTTTGAACAATAGGCTCAACAGCCCTCACAGTTTCTTCAGGAGATATAGTTAATTCCAGAAATCTTTCACAAACAATTCGAGGCGCTTCAAAATCATTTGCTTCATTACGTACGGTAAACAAATTATCCAAATTATCGTCGTTAATAAGATAAGGGGAATGCGTCGAATAAATTACTTTATTGCCCTTTATGCTCGATAAAGTTTGTAAGGAGCTTAATATTTTTCTCTGTGGATGAATATGTAAATTATTTGCTGGCTCATCCAATAAAAAAATTATTCCATTTTTGCTTCTATGCCTGCGAACTTCTGTAAGGACTTTAAAACAAAAAAACCAACGAAACCCTTTACTTCTCTCATGTAAATAAAAAAGAGGTTATTTACTTTAATTTGTAAACAATAATCTACAAAACCACTATTAGATTTTTCTATTATACAATCATCAAAAAGGCTCTTCCCTTCAGTAATATCCACCCAACCTTCTTTCACTACTGACTTCAAATAACCATTGATCAATCCTATACGCTGCTTAACAGCATCGTTGTCATCACAATTAACAATATCTTCCTGAAAACTAATAGCAAGATTTTTTTCTTATTTTGTTCACGATGAGATGTGCCATAGCGCCATGTACACTTATCGCTCGCATCTCCAAGACAAGTATGGGGACTTATGGGATTCATGACCACTCTCCACCATTCTGTCAAAACGTTACTACCAGCAGGTATTGTCTCATAAGTATAGCCATTGCCGCCAATAATTCTGCTTACAAAGTCATATCTATGCCCATCAAAGCCAACAGTGGTTTGTTTGCCATCACTCACATAACCTAACAGACCGGATGCAACTAAAACATTAAAGGCTGGTCCATAGAAATTGATATTCGTGTTGTCGGCTATACCGTGAACACCTTCTTGTTTGAAAGAATTCAGCATATTTCCCAATGTCATTGTCCCGCGACTATGTCCATAAAGTTCTAATCCTGTAAGACCATAGCTATACATCAAATCTTTTGCTTCTTGTGTGGAATTGGTCAAACCCCAAAAGTTATTTTCCATAAACTTCTGATAGCCCGCGACTAGAAGTTCTGAGATAGCAGAATCGGCTTCTGGGAACACAACAAAATAAAGCGGTTCATTTTTATTCTCCGCATGTTGAACCGCATAAACAGCGGCTTCCTCTGGTGGAGTAAAGATGCCATTAAATGCTGCTTTTCTTCATCCGTTAAATAATGTGCGTGAGGTATTGGTTGTCCACGAGCGTCTTTGATATACTGTCCATTTTCATCTTTTTTATAGATTATATTGCCCTTTTCATCACGGTCGACAACGGCGATGGGGTGCTCTTTGATAAACATGGTTTTATAGGAGTCATCGCTGTATTTAAATCCTTCTTCCAACAATTGCGTTGCCATTTCACGGTTTTCATGGACGATTTGTTCCAGCTTGCCTACATCGAGCTGTTGTACACCCTTATGGGCGGTGGCAGTATCACGATTAAGGGAGGCTATGGCTTGCTCAACATCTTGCCCTGTCAATGCCTTCTGCCCTGCTTCATCAGTAATGACGATAGTGCCATTGCTGATAGC